>JAGCLY010000032.1 GCA_017646745.1 Clostridia bacterium | reverse complement strand
CTCCCGATGTTTGACTTAATTAAGCCTTGATCTCGATCTCAACACCAGCAGGAAGCTCGATGCTCATAAGAGCCTCAACGGTCTTCTGGCCGGGCTCGATGATGTCGATCAATCTCTTGTGAGTACGCATCTCGAACTGCTCGCGGCTATCCTTGTACTTGTGAACTGCACGAAGGATGGTTACGATCTCCTTGTCGGTAGGAAGCGGAATAGGACCGCTAACCTTGCTGCCGTTTCTCTTTGCTACATCTACAACCTTTGCTGCTGCGGCGTCAATGATGGTGGAATCGTAGCTCTTAAGACGTACTCTGATTTTGTTCTGTGCCATTTTGTTTTCCTCCTTTTACGTTTTGCTTTACACCGTTTTAAGAAGGCGATGAGTTTTACACTGTGTCGGGAGTATCATCTCCCCCCGATAAAATGAGTTCGGCAGATCCCCGCAGTGACTGACGAACCGAATCAAGTGATACAGTGTGCCTAAAAGGCCATTACTCTTGTTTCGCCCGGTTAAAATATCGGACATACTCCACGGAAATTCCCTACCTCAAGGGTAGCCACCTCCCGCTTCATCGCATATCAAGCTTTTATATTATACATTAAAGTATTTAAAATTGCAATAGTTTTTGACAAAATAAATTAAAAAATTTTCTTTAAATTTTCACGAAATTTATAAGTTATTTTTGTACACATTGCACAAAAATTATAAAATTCCTACAACAGTTACACCGAAGATAGGTGTGATGAGGTATTTTTTTAACTTTTTTCGCTTTTGTTTACATATTGTTCACAATTTTGATGTACAATAGATAGGTAGAATACATATTTTTTAATGCGAAACGCACGTGTATATAATTAAATGAAGGAAACTTGACCTATGAAAATGAAAAAAATCGACAGATACACCATACCGCTGTTCTTCGTATGCATAGCTGCGGCGGCACTCAGAAGCCTCGCTCTGCTCACCGCATTCGATATAACAAGCCCGTCGATGCACTTTACAAACAGCGCCGTTATCACCGTTGGAAACGTCTTTGTTATACTGTCTGTAATTGGATTTTTAAGCTATCTGTTCGTCGGCGATAAGGATCAGCAGCTCATTGCTACAAGCGATAATGCGGCCTCCTTCATCCCCACGGGAATAGTCTGCACGGCACTGGTATTTATGGGTGTGAACAACCTTTTGATGTATCTTAACGGCTATCCCAAGGGCGTCCTTTCCACCCTGTCGCTTATCTCGGCAGCGCTGACTCTGCTGTCGCTGATATCCTTCTTCCTGTCTATTTTTATTGAGCGAAGAGACAACCTTTACAAGGCGGCGCTCAGCCTCAGTATCGTATTTTTCCTTGCAGTATACGCCGCACTGCTGTATTTCAACAAGCAGGTTCACCCAACCAACTCGCCCAACCGATTCATCGATGAGATGGCATATATCAGCGCGGCTATATTCTTCCTCTTCGAGTCCAGGATTCCTCTGGGACGTGCTATTTGGCGAGGCTACGTTGCCTTCGGCCTTGTGTCGACTCTGCTCTGCAGCTATTCTGCCATCCCTGCCCTCGTTCTTTATTTTGCAAAGGGATATATTATCTCCGAGAGCCTTATCGAGAGCATACTGACCCTGACGTTGGCAATTTACATCAGCTCTAAGGTACTGCAAACAAAAAAGCTGACCCCCGACGAGGAATGTGATGCCGCAAAGGGCATCGCTATGCTTGCCGCCCTGCGTGAAGAGGAAATAAGAGAGCTCCACAACCCCACGCACGCGCAGGATATTAATGAAGTGGAAGAAAACACCCTCGACGCGGATAACTTCACCATGGATATTCCCGAGCCCGAGGCAAAGGATAACTCCACCGAAGTACAAGACTGAAATTAAAGGAAAGTAATATGAAAAAGATTCTCGTCATAGACGGAAACAGCATAATCAACCGCGCATACTACGGTATGCGCCCTTTAACTACCAAAAGCGGAAAAACCACCCACGCCGTCTACGGCATGATCAATATTATATCACGTCAGCTCAGCGCTGTCAAGCCCGATTATGCAGCGGTAGCCTTTGATCTGAAGGCTCCTACATTCCGTCACCAAATGTATGACGGATACAAGGCGGGAAGACACGCAACACCCGACGACCTTATCTCCCAGTTCCCCGATGCCAAGGAGTGCCTTAGCCTTATGGGTCTGCACGTTCTGGAGCTTGTCGGCTATGAGGCTGATGATATTCAGGGCACCGTGGCAAAGATGGCGCACAGTCAGCCTGATACCGAGGCATACGTGCTGTCGGGCGACCGTGACCTGCTGCAGCTGATAGACGATAAGATCACTGTCCTGCTTGCCACCAACAGCGATACCAAGCATATGGACAAGGCCGCCTTTCGCGAGGAATACGGCATAGATTCCTCCTCGTTTGTTGACATGAAGGCACTTATGGGCGATTCCTCGGATAACATCCCCGGTGTAGCCGGAATTGGTAAGAAAACTGCCCAGACGCTTATTGAGAGCTTTGGCAGCCTTGACGGCATTTACGAAAACATAGATGATAAGCGCATATCTAAGGGTGTGCGTGAAAAGCTTATTCGTGACAAGGATAACGCATATCTGTCAAGAAAACTGGCCGAGATCTGCACCGAGGCTCCCATTGGCAAAGCCCTTGCCGAGCTGGAAAGACGTCCTATAGACAACGCAGGTCTGTACCGCAAGTTCACCGAGCTGGAACTGAACTCTCTTATAGTTAAATTCGGTCTGACCGAATCCTCGGAGGAGGCGAGGTCCGAAACCGAGTCCCCTCTCCTCGACACCAAATCTCTGTACACCGACTCAGGCGCAGAGGATATACTTAAAAATATCAAAAACCGCTTTTCTTTTGAGATTTTGAACGGTATAGTTTACATTTCAAGCGAGAATAATCATTTTTCATACAAAGGCGAGCTTTCTGAAATCGCAAAAATATTTGATGGAGCAGAAGTCCTTTGTTATGATGGAAAGGCGTTGTATCACATTCTCAGACAGAATGGATGCGAGCTTTGTGAAACGAAATTTATCGACCTACTGCTCTACTCCTACGTTCTCAATCCGGGCGGAGGAAGTCCTACTGCTCACTCTCTTGCAACCTCCTTTGCATCTAAAACGCCCGACACCGATGCGCCATGCGAATCACTCTTTAACGAGATAGAGCTTGAGATGCGAAAGAATATTGCCGAAATTGGAGCAGAGAAAATTCTCTACGAGATTGAACTTCCGCTGGTGCGTCTACTGGGCGAGATAGAGGAAGCCGGATTCAAGATCGACTGTGACGGCATGCTCGAATATGCTGAGGCGCTTGACGGTCTGGCTCACGAGCTGACCGGCAGAATCTATATGCAGGCAGGAAGAGAATTTAACATTAATTCTCCAAAGCAGCTCGGCGAGGTTCTCTTCGAGGATCTGATGCTGCCCTGTAAGAAGAAAAAGACCAAGAGTGGTTATTCCACCGATGCACAGACCTTAGAGGAGCTGCGCTCCAGCTCACCCATTATCGACGATATTCTTGAATACCGCCAGGTAACCAAGCTTCGTGGCACCTATGCCGCAGTTCTCCCTACCCTGACCGACAGCGAGGGGAGAATTCACACCGATTTTAAGCAGGCTCTTACCGCCACAGGCAGACTTTCCAGCGCAGAGCCTAACCTGCAGAACATTCCTATAAGAACAAGAATGGGCAGGCAGATGCGAAGATACTTCATAGCAAAGGACGGCTACTCACTTCTCGATGCCGACTACTCACAGATAGAGCTCAGACTGCTCGCCCACATTTCCGGTGACTACACCATGCGTGAGTCATTTATCTCGGGCGAGGATATTCACCGCAGAACGGCTGCGGCGGTGTTCGGTATTCCCGAGGAACAGGTGACCGAGGAGATGCGTAAGAGCGCAAAGGCGGTTAACTTTGGCATAGTTTACGGCATCGGTGGCTTCTCGCTGGCAAAGGATATCGGCACCAGCGTGGCAGATGCAACTAGATATATCAAGAGCTACAAGATGAACTACCCCGACATTGACCGCTATCTTGAGGACGTGGTTAAGGATGCCGAGCGTGACGGATATACCACCACATCCTTTGGCAGACGCAGATACATTCCCGAGATTAATTCGCAGAACGGAAATATGCGTGCCTTCGGCAGACGTGTGGCAATGAATGCGCCCATACAGGGCACAGCGGCGGATATAATGAAGCTGGCTATGCTGAAAGTAGACTCTGCTCTTAAGAAGGCAGGTCTTGACGCAAGGATCGTTATGCAGGTGCATGACGAGCTTGTTATCGAGGTTCGTGACGACGAGATCGAAGCCTGCCGTGAGATCCTGCGCCGTGAGATGGAATCTGCCGCAAAGCTGTCAGTTCCGCTTACCGTAGATGTAACCGTTGGCAAGAACTGGCTTGATCAGGATTAATTCGAAATTCGAAATTAATAAGGTAAAAGGACAGAAACGCTCGTTTCTGTCCTTTTTTTATGGAAAATTAATAGATTATAAGCTTTTTCACACCGCTAAGACTGCCGCTTGGGTTATCGGAGGCAAAGACCGACTCGGTTATGTCATTATCCTGCGCCACCTTCATACAAGAGCTATGATAGCGCTTTGCAACCGAGAAAAGGGTATCCGACGGTGAGGGATAGTAAACGGTAATTTTCGCCTCGTCGGGTTCATACATCTCGCCTGAGCGGCGTGACATGGAGGTCAGTACACGCTCACATTTTTCATCGCTGACGGTAAGCACACCCTCGATGTTTAAGCTTACGTAAAGCTTTTCTGCATCCAAGGTAGCACCGGTATTTGTAGTGTGAAGCTGGACTTCAAAGCTGGAATTTTCATCCATTTGACAACTTGTATTTACATTTATATCAAATGGCGATGTAAATTTGATGCCTGTATAGGTGATTTTTTCTCCCACTATTTCGGAGGCGATACCGCTGTATCTGATCTCACCTAAGATATTTACTGTGCCGTTTTCACACTTGACGCTCTCCACCTTTGGAGTAGAGCTAAGAAACAGGATCTCACGCAGGCCGTCGGACTCAATATCCGCCCTATTTATCTCGGTTGTGTGAGCTTCGTTGATCTCGGTAACAGACTTAAGGCAGGTGTATTCAAAATCATCGTAGGAATTATCGGTGGGACATTCTTTAAGATAACCGTCAAGCATAAGCTCTACCGTCCCATTTCCCTCTCCTACAATGTACATCTCCACTATGGCAGACATAACCAGCTCACAGCCCTGATCGTCGGCATTTACGTTGGTTTTTACCGAGCTTACGGTCAGGTGGGGCACCAGACTCATAGCCTCGCTTACTCCATCGTCAAAATTCACACTCTCCTCAAAACCAACCGATCTTTCCACACCGTAGGCAGGCTCTTCGCCATTTTTGATTATAGCGCACAGTCGAAGCTTACCCTTAACGCAGGCGCCATTTTCCTCTGCATGCACCGAATCTACGGTACACTCGGTATAGGTGTGCACTATACTGATTTCATCTGCTATAGCACCGTCCAGTCTTGCCACCGATTCGGCAAACTCCCTCTCGGTGGTGGAGGACAGCCTGTCTATGCGCAGATTCACTCGGCCCATATTAACCTCGGGCTCGCTATCTCCTTCAAATGCATCGCCGAAGGTGGTGAGATTACAGCTTTCGCACAGACGAACGCTGCCGACAAGCGAGGCCTTAGCGCTAACCTTTCTGGGACCTATAAGACGAATGGCATAGCCCGAAACCCGTGTATCTGCGACAGAATCGTTATAACCCTCGCCGGAGCACTTTACAGTGTAATCGTAATCCGAGGTGAACTCGGCAGAACAAAGACCGCCATCGGTATCAAGATAAATAAGGTTGTAGACCACCACGCCGGATATCTCAACCTCGTCACCACCCGCAAACCTACCCGACGGACGAAGGCTGGCCTCGGTATAAAGAATCTTGCGCACGTCACCGAGATAGTCCGGCAAAACGTAATCTGCTTGGCTCTCTGTATAGACGTCAGCGCACCTTACGCTTCTCGAATAGCTGACGTTATTATTTATTTCCATAAAAAATCCCCACTTTCGTTTTTTCTTCATTAGAAGATATGCGAAAGTGGGGTGATTTATTACATTTTATTTCAATGTGTCAAAGGCAGAATATGCGATCCAACAGCAAAGGTAATAAACGCAATAATAGATTTTTTGTTTATATCATCCTTATGCAATTCTGTTTGCTACAAAAATGGTACCGAAGATAGCAAGCACCAGTCCGATAACGTTGAACACCATACCGCCAAGACCGAGAAGTCCGAATACGAAGCTGACTATCCACTGTACTACGTAGAAAATAAATACGTAAAGAATAAGGTAAAGTATTCCCTTCAAGCCAAAGGAGGCGATAAGGAATATTGCAAGTAAAACTGCACCCGCAATAGAAATAATGTTTGCTATACCGCCAAGAAAACTAAGAATAGCGATCTGGGGCACAATTGCTCCGGCTGCAAGCATAGCAAGAGACAGGAGCAAAACAGATGAGGAAGCGAACTTAGACATATTTTTTCTCCTTTTCATTTTTATTTTATTATATCAGTTTTATAAAGCTTTGTCAAGAGAGCATTTTTTTGTTAAATCAATCAATATATTCTATCATTACTCCAGCCCCATGGACTGCATCAATCTCTTATTAAATTCCTCGGCTGTATTATAGCCCATCTTCTTCTGACGGTTGTTCATAGCGGCAACCTCAATTACTACCGACAGGTTACGACCGGGGGAAACCGGCAGGACGATGCTGGGCACCTCGATGCCGAGAATGTTGGTGGTCTGGGAGTCAAGACCGAGACGGTCATACATTTTATCCTCCTGCCAGGGCTCAAGGTTAATGATAAGGTCAACCTTCTCGCTCTCCTTAACCGCACCCATACCGAACAGACGGCGAACGTCCACAATGCCGATACCGCGTAGCTCAACATAGTGGCGAATAATCTCGGGAGCCCTACCAACGAGAGTGGTGGCAGAAACACGCTTGATCTCAACCGCATCGTCGGCAATAAGACGGTGACCACGCTTAAGAAGCTCGATAGCCGTTTCACTCTTACCTACGCCGCTGTCACCCAGAAGCAGAATACCCTCACCGTATACCTCAACCAAAACCCCGTGACGGGTAATACGGGGGCCAAGCTCGATATTAAGAAAGGCAATCAGTGCCGCCATGAAGTCGGATGTGGACTTAGTGGTGCGAAGCAGGGGCACACGGTACTTTCCTGCCAACTCGACTATCTCATCATCCACAGGCAGCGAGGAAGTGAAGATCACACCTGCAGGCTGCGTCTTAAAGAAGTCATCCAGCTTTGCAAGGCGCTCCTTCTTTGTCATCTTGGAAAGGTACATATTCTCTACCTTGCCGATGATCTGAAGTCTGGCCTGCTCATAATAATCATAGAAGCCAACGATCTGCAATCCGGGTCTGTTTACACGGCTGCAGGTTATATCAATATTCTCAGGCAGGTCAGGCAGATGCAGAACCTCAAGCGCAAACTCGCTTATAACCTTAGATAGCTTTACAGAATAAATTTCTTCCATTGCTCTTGCCTCTCAATAATAATTTACTAAGAATATATTAGCATAATTTATTTTTAAATGCAATAGTTTTTTACTTTTATGGAAAAATTCATTTCTTTTCCCATTGGTACTTGCTTTCGTGGGAAAAATTTGGTAGAATATATAAAAAGCAACTAAGGGTAGCATTATGAATAAAAATGATTTTATTATAAAGCATAGCATTGCCGATGCCAGGCCTATCGATCCCTCACGCAAAACACTGCCCGCCGAGGGATTTTCTTTAGCGATAGCAGAATTCCTGGAATATAAGTTTCATGGCATAGTAAGGGTAAATCTCAAGCCGGTGTCAGCGCAGGCGATTCTTATTTCGGCAGAATACGTGGCGCTCTTCTTCAAGGAGCTGCTTACCGACGTGTACGGCAGAGTAGTTCTGGACGTAAGCGTAGAAACCATAGACAGAAGCCTTGTTATCACGATTTCCTCCGACGAGCCTATTCCCATCGAGGATGCCGAGCTGCGCAGGCTTATCAGAGCGGCGAGAAACGCAGGCTTTAGCTTCTGCGTCGGCCAGAACGCCTTTATACTGACGGTAGAGGCCTCACCCATAACAATCCGCCGTGTCTACGCTATATCTGTTGTGGACAGCAGACGCATTATGATGGGTAAATTTGTTGAGATCTTCTGCCACGGTGAGCTTATGAACGCAGACGATCCGTCGTCACAAGACAGAACGCCACAACCGATGAAGCATATTAAGCCAGTCAAGAAGTAGATAAATATTTCCGTTGAAAACGGCTATAATAATAAAAAATCTTAGATTTTCTCTCGTGAGAAAATATTTATGGCAGAGGCACTTATTAAACAGTGCCCCTGCCTTTTTCTTTTGGTTATGCCTAAATGAAAGTTCAAAAAATTCATCTGCTCTACGCAGCCTTTTGAATTGGCATTTGGCTCGCATTAAGCATATTCTCAATAAATATACCGTATCCTTCGGTGGGCTCGGCCACCAGAACGTGGGTGATGGCGCCCACGAGCTTGCCGTTTTGAATAATGGGACTACCCGACATACCACGGACTATGCCACCCGTCAGCGCCTTCAGGGTTTCGTCGGTGACACGGACGCGGAAGGACTTAGATCCTTCGCTGGACATATCAATATCATAAATCTCAATACTGTATTCTGCAGTCATGCCGTTCTTAAGGGTGGAAATAATTGTCGCCTCGCCTTCGCAGACCTCATCACGTCTGGCAATGGAAATAGGCTGACCTAAGCCGGACGGAATATCGGTTATTATACCGAAAACCCCGCACTCGCTATTTACAGTAATATCGCCAAGATCCCTTTCGGTCAACACACCGCATAGCTCGCCAGGCTTACCGCTTTCACCCTTGTGTATACCACCGAGAATAACACCGCAGACCTCTCCGCTGTCCATGGCGATAACCTCACCGCTGTCGGCATCACAAATTCCGTGACCAAGACCACCGAAAACACCTGTCTTGGGATCAACAAAGGTGACCGTTCCCAGCCCTGCTGCACCGTCACGAAGAGCTATACCAAGCCTGTATTCACCGTTCTCAAAGCTGGGGCGTATCTCTACTGCAATCTCGCTTCCCTGGTGCAGGGCACGTATAGTAAGGCTGTTACCACGGGATTTTTGTACCATTCTTTTAACGTCGGATGCATTTTTTACGCTCTCGCCGTCAACCGACAGTATTATATCGCCGTTTTTCAGTGCAGGTATACCGCGTGCATCAGTAACGGTGACATATTTTTGCTTAATTTTAACGCCGAAAACACTTCCCCCGGGCAAAAGACTAACCTCGCTCCTATCCTCATCTTCCCCAAAGAAAAGCTCCCACAAACGAGAGCCAATCTGCACCCCGTCTGCCAGCACCCCAACACTTTCCTCACCTGAAGAAAGCACATTTTCAACCCCGGATTCCACAGCAAAGGCAGTCAGGGGTGTTGCCAAAAGGCTATATATAATCAAAATGAAGCAAAGCGCCTTCATTCCTATTTGTTTCATCATACTCATCTCTCCAAGACTATATTTTGCTATGTATTAATTTGCACAATTCTCGGTCGTAATATGACTAACAAAAAGAGGAAAAAGTTGCATTTTGCAAATTTTAGTTTACAGAAATAAAAAATCTCCTGAAAAATCAGGAGATTTTAAGATAGAATTATCAATTACTTATGCTGTTCCTTAAGGGCGGCACGCTTCTGCGCCTGCATTCTCTTACGGGCAGGGGTGTCAAGGATAACCTTACGGAGTCTGATGGACTTGGGAGTTACCTCAATAAGCTCCTCATCGGTAATGAACTCAATCGCCTCCTCCAGAGAAAGCTGAACGGGAGTGATAAGAGTAAGCTTCTCGTCTGCGCCGGTGGAACGGATGGCAGTCAGGTGCTTTTCCTTACAAACGTTAACCTCAATATCGTCGGGCTTGGGGTTCTCACCAACGATCATACCCTCATATACAGGGGTAGCAGGGCCGATGAAAAGAGGTCCTCTGTCCTGCGCCTGGTACAGACCGTAGGTGGTAGCAACGCCCTTTTCAGATGCAACGAGTGAGGAGGTAAAGCGTGTCTTTATCTCACCTCGGAAGGGCTCATAGCCTGCGAAGAGTGAGGAGATAAGACCCTCGCCACGAGTATCGGTAAGCAGCTCAGAGCGGTAACCGAACAGGCATCTGGTGGGAATGGTGTAGAAGAGCTTCTGACGGCGACCGTGAAGCTGCATATCGTCAAGAGTACCCTTACGTGAGCCAAGCTTCTCCATTACAGAACCCATATATTCCTCGGGAACGTCGATAACAACCTTCTCAATAGGCTCACATCTGACGCCGTCAATCTCCTTGTAAAGCACACGGGGATTGGAGCAGCAAAGCTCATAGCCCTCACGGCGCATATTCTCGATAAGAATAGAAAGATGCATCTCTCCTCTGCCGGCAACACGGAAGGAGTCGGTGGTCTCGCCATCGGTTACACGAAGCGAAACGTCCTTGAGCAGCTCCTTATAGAGTCTTGCTCTTAAGTGACGGGAGGTAACAAACTTACCCTCCTTACCTGCGAAGGGAGAATCGTTTACAGAGAAGGTCATCTCCATAGTAGGCTCGCCAACCTTAACGAACTCAAGGGGCTCAACCTTAGCGGGAGAGCAAACGGTGTCACCGATAGAAATGTCCTCACAGCCGGAGAAGCAGATGATGTCACCAACCTGCGCCTCGGTTACAGGAACACGCTTAAGACCGTCAAACTGATAGATAGAAACGATCTTTGCAGGACGAGATTTTCCGTCACCGTGGTAGTTACAAACAGCAACGCCCTGACCCTGCTTAATCATACCGCGCTCGATACGGCCGATACCGATACGGCCAACAAACTCGTTGTAGTCGATAGAGGAAACGAGAAGCTGAAGAGGCTCGTCCTCCTCGCCGTCGGGAGCAGGCATATAGTCAAGAATAGTGTCAAGAAGGGGTGTAAGATCCTTACCGGGGGTGTGAGGATCAAAGGAAGCAGTACCTGCTCTACCCGAGCAGAAGAGCATGGGAGAGTCGAGCTGCTCGTTGGTAGCATCAAGCTCCAGCAGAAGCTCAAGCACCTCGTCACCGATCTCATCAAGACGTGCATCGGGACGGTCAACCTTGTTAACAACAACGATAACACGGTGGTTCATGGCCAGTGCCTTCTCAAGCACGAAGCGGGTCTGGGGCATAGGTCCCTCTGCCGCATCAACGAGAAGAATAACGCCGTTTACCATCTTAAGTATACGCTCAACCTCGCCGCCGAAGTCTGCGTGGCCGGGGGTGTCGATAACATTGATCTTAACGTCCTTATAATGAATAGCGGTGTTCTTCGCAAGAATAGTAATTCCACGCTCACGCTCGAGATCGTTGGAGTCCATTACACGGTCCTCGGTCTCCTGATTCTCACGGTAAATACCGCCCTGGCGAAGCATCTCGTCAACGAGGGTAGTCTTGCCGTGGTCAACGTGGGCAATTATAGCAATATTTCTTAAATCGGTACGCTTCATATTCCGTAGCCTTTCAATAATAAATTTTCAACCCTAATATTTTAGCACAACTTTTGACAAATTGCAATATTTTTTATAACAAAATGTATAAAAATCTATAATCAAAACTGTTTATTTAGCACAAACAAATTCATTTTATGCCGGGGCTAAATATTTGGTGCAGTGCAAGTCGCTTTGACGGCGTATTGACATACGTCGAGCAGAAACGGTAAATCAATGCGCTGAAGATCTCGCTTCACAGCGAAAATCAGCTGTGCTCTCCAAAGGTAAAGCCCTCGCCATTAATTTCGTGAGCGCGGTTTATGCTCACAAAGGCGGTGGGATCAATACGCTTGATAAGTGCCATAAGCACGGCGTACTGACGCATGGTAAAGGTAACCGAGAGGACTGTCTTTGACTTTCCGGAATAGCCGCCGTATGCCACGAACATGGTGGTGGTTCTGTGAACCTCCTCTCTGATCGCAAGATTCATCTCCTCATACTTATCCGACACAATTTGTGCGGTAAAGGCCTTGCCGCTGCCGATAAATATACGGTCGATAACCGTGGCGGCGATCCAAGCGGAGATAACACCAAGCAGAGTGAGGATAAGATCCTTAATAACAAACAGACCGAGTATAACAGTGGTTGCATCAATTAAAAAGATAACGGTAGAGCTCTTCCACCTCTTAAAGAACTTACACAGGATAAAGGCGATAATATCCACTCCGCCGGTTGATCCTCCGCCCAGGAAGGTTATGGCACAGCCGGTACCCACGCACAGACCGCCGAACAGGGCGCTGATAATAATGGCAATGTCCGCATGGGGCGAGGTGGTAAGATCCAACACTCCGCCAAGCACGTCGGGCGACACCAGCTTTAGAAACAGCGAGATGGCAGGAGGATAGATTATGGTCGAGGCAAGGGTCTTGATAGCAAAATCCCAGCCCAAGAATAACAGACCGAGGAAGAACAGACCCCATGTTATAACACCGATGACGATGTCGATGTTTATTTCCATAACACTCTTAAAGGCGTTGGTAATTATAATAGAAATACCGGTTACTCCGCCGGTAACGAGATTAAACGGCACTACGAATATGGCGCAACCGAAGGCGAGAATAAGAGTTCCTATAACAACCAGCGAAAGATTTTTCAGCTGTGAAATCAGTTCTGTTTTTGAATACTCAAGCTTTAACTTCATAATAGCCTCATATCTCCTTGTCAAAATAATATCTAATAATATTCCCAAATATATATTTTATCATAAGTAGATTAATTTTTCAATAAAAAACATAATATTTTTTTGCCATCGCCTTTTTTCTTGACAATCGACCGCCGTTATTATATAATAAAAGAAAAAAGGACTTTTTATAAATGATAGAAATTAACAAGCAGGATTTCACCTCCAAGCTTACTAAGGTATTCAAGGAAAACGGACTTTCCTCTCTGCTGTCAATGGAAAGAATGGAGCTGTTTTACAGACTTACCGAGCGTATGCTGTGCGAGAACGAAAAATACAATCTCACCGCCATAACCGATATAGATAAGATAAATCTGAACCACTATGCCGATTGCGTCAGCCTTTCAGCAAAGCTGAAAAAGGGTGCAACCGTTATCGACGTGGGCTGTGGCGCGGGCTTCCCCTCTCTGCCCCTTGCAATCGTGCGCCCCGACCTTAAAATAACCGCCATGGACTCTACGGCGAAGAGGGTTAATTACGTTGCTGAAACTGCGGCCATGCTAGGCCTTGACAACCTGACTGCGATAACCATGAGAGCCGAGGACGGCGGCAAGAGCCCCGAATACCGTGAGAAATTCGACTACGCCACCGCCCGTGCCGTGGCCGAGATGAGAGTGCTCTGCGAGCTTACCCTGCCCTTTGTAAGGGTGGGTGGCCAGTTTGTCGCCATGAAGGGTAAAAACGCCGAATTTGAGCTTTCATCAGCAAAGAAGGCAATTGCCACCCTGGGCGGCAGAAACACCGTGTGCGAGAATATTACGCTGAAGGGCAACGGCGAGGAGCTGACACATCCATTTATCATTATAGATAAAAAGGAAAAAACGCCCACCACCTATCCCCGCCCCTTTGCGCAGATATCAAAAAAGCCCTTGTAATTTATCTAATATTAAAAAGGAACAGACACTCAGTCTGTTCCTTTTGCTTTTATTTTTTCTTTCTGAAAATATTAATAACCTTCATCAGCTTTCTCCAGGCGGCACGGCGAAGCTCGCCCTTGTGCCTTACCTTAACCTTACGGTTAAGCTTTTCCTTATCAAGCTGCTCTACGTCGATAATATTTCGGCCGTTTTCCTCACGGCTGTGGTAATCCTCATAGGTGTAGAGCGCTACGTTGGCAACAAATTCATACACTTCCTTGCTCTCAAAGTCGCTCTGGTTATGATTAAGCCAATCAAGCGCCTCAAGATACTCGGTATGAAGAAGATTCCACATTCGCTCCCTGCCGTCGGCCCAGAGGATGTTATATATCTTATAGCATCTGCCGGCGGAGAGATTGAGATATCCGTTCTTAAGCGGAATGTACATACCCTGACGCATAAGGAACTCTCTCAGCTTTTTATACACCTCGGGCACCTGTCCGTAATACTTGCGGAAGAGGGTCGATCTTGACTGCTCGGAGTAAACTCTGTGATGAATATGTACACCATCGATCCTCTTTACACGCTCTGCCAGCGCCATTGCTGAGCAAACAAAATGCACGTCCTCAAACACATAGAGATCAGGGTCAAAGGCAAGTCCCTTTTCGGAAAGGAAGGATGCTCGGAACAGCTTGTTCCATGCATAGCCGGTGGTGCCGGTAAGTATATGATCGGGATGCTCGTTCTTAGAGGTAACGGCACCGTTGTCAAATATCGCTGCGCTGCGGGGCTCCTCTACAGGGTGGGAGAATCTATTCACGCCCTCATCGTATATATCAAACTTTGTAACGGCAATATCAAGGTTATCCGCCTCTGCCGCCTCGTAAAGCAGGCGAAGCAGATCCTTCTCATAAAAATCATCTGCATCGAGGAAAATAACGTACTTTCCGCTAGCCAGCTCAAGTCCCTTGTTTCTTGCAATAGAGGGGCCGGCATTGCTCTGACGGAAGGAAATAATTCTATCGTCCTTTGCCTTAAAGCGATTAATGATCTTAGGCGAATTATCGGTAGATCCGTCGTCAATGCATATAAGCTCAATGTCGGTAAGGCTCTGACTCAGCACGTCGCTAATAGCACGGCTAAGATACTCACCCGCATTGTATATGGGCATTACGACCGAAACCTTAATACTCTTACATTCTTGTTCTAATTTTTCCATAAGATAAAATCCTTTAAATAATTTTACATATACATTGTATCATCTTTAGCAAAAAATGTCAAGTATATAGCATTTTTTACACGGTACATGTAATATTATCATACGTTTGTTTAGTAAAACAGGGTCATATTATATTAATTTATGCACACTATTGTTGTCATATAAGCAAAAAGAGCCGCAATATGCGGCTCTTTTTATCTATTAAAGCTCGTTCTCGGAAAGCACGAGAACACCGTCATCCTCGGGAAGAGTGATGTCCTCAAGCTCGATCTCGGGGGTAAAGCTGTGAGAGATCGCAACCTCCTCTGCGGTGGTGTTGATAGCCTCGCCTGCGTCCTCGATCTCAACTGCACGGTACTTGCCAAGACCGGTACCTGCGGGAATGAGCTTACCGATAATAACGTTCTCCTTAAGGCCGAGCAGCTTATCCTGCTTGCCTGCGATAGCCGCCTCGGTAAGAACTCTGGTGGTCTCCTGGAAGGAAGCGGCGGAAAGGAAGGACTCGGTCATAAGAGCCGCCTTGGTAATACCGAGAAGGAGGGGTGCGCCCTCTGCCTTGCGAACCATCTCGCCTGCAGCCTGTCTGCGCTCGATCTCCTCGTTTGCCTCACGGAACTCAACAACGTCAACCTTAGTACCAACGAGAAGGTCGGTGTCACCGGCATCCTCGATCTCAACCTTACGGGTCATCTGACGTGCGATACACTCAACGTGCTTATCATTAATTTCAACATCCTCACCACGGTAAACCTTCTGTACCTCACGGATGATGTAGTCATAAACCGCATCAATACCCGACATATGAAGAACGTCTGCGGGGCTAAGGAAGCCCTCGGTCAGCTGCTGACCTCTGGTAAGCTGCTGGCCATCCTCGATGCAAAGACGCATACCGAAGGGAATCTCATATACAACCTCGTCAACTGCGGGAAGTCCGTTGCCGTCAACAGCACCAAGCACGATAACCTTGGAAAGCTTCTTATCAGAAACGATGCGTGCGGTACCCGAATACTCGGTAACAACGGCAGTCTTCTTGGGACGGCGAGCCTCGAAGAGCTCCTCTACTCTGGGAAGACCCTGAGTAATATCCGAACCTGCGACACCACCGGTGTGGAAGGTTCTCATGGTAAGCTGTGTACCGGGCTCACCGATAGACTGCGCTGCGATAACACCAACAGCCTCACCGATAGCAACAGTAGTGCCATGAGCAAGGTCAGCACCGTAGCAGTGTGCACAAACGCCACGCTTTGCAAGACAGCGGAGAATGGTACGAACCTCAACCTGGGTAATACCTGCGTTGATGATATCGTTAGCCATATCCTCGTCCATCATGGTGTTGGCGGGAACGATAAGCTCACCTGTTTCTTCATTTACAACGTCGTTTACGGTGTATCTGCCTACGAGACGCTCAAAGAACTTCTCAACAACAACCTGGCCGGAAACGATGTCGGATACAACTATACCGCTCTTAGCGCCGCAATCCTCCTCACGAACGATAACGTCCTGAGAAACGTCAACAAGACGACGGGTAAGGTAACCCGAGTCTGCGGTACGAAGCGCAGTATCCGAAAGCGACTTACGAGAACCCTTAGCACCCATAAAGTACTCGAGCATTGTAAGACCCTCACGGAAGTTAGACTTAATGGGAATCTCGATAGTCTTACCGTTGGTAGCGAACATAAGACCACGCATACCGGCAAGCTGTCTCATCTGCTTGATAGAACCTCTCGCTCCGGAGGTTGCGATCATGTTAAGAGAGTTATACTTATCGAGGTTGGCGATGAGCGCATCGGTAACAGCGTTGGTAGTCTTATCCCAAACCGCAATAACCTGCTTATAGCGCTCGTCGTCAGAAAGCTCACCCCATGCGAAGAGCTCGTTGATCTCGTCTACCTCTTTTGCGGCAGCCTCGAGCAGCGCCTTCTTCTCGGTGGGGATGGTCATATCGTAAACCGAGATAGAGAGCGAACCTCTGGTGGAATACTTATAACCCATAGACTTAATTTCGTCAAGAACCTTTGCCGCCTCAGCGAAGCCGTGGTACTTGATAGTAAGGTCTACTATCTCCTTAAGCTTCTTGGATGTGGTAGCAAAGTTGATCTCAAGGCCGAAGGGATCTACGCTTCTGTCAACGTAGCCGAGGTCCTGAGGAATTCTCTGGTTGAAGATAAGTCTACCATAGGTAGCATCGATAACTGCGGACTTCTCCACGCCGTCGATAACCTTGGTAACTCTTACCTTAATGGGGGCGTGCATACCAAGACGCTTGTTCTCGTATGCCATCTCAACCTCATTGAAGTCACGGAAGATCTTATCCTGACCAGCCTCACCGGGGTGGTCGATGGTAAGGTAGTAAGAACCAAGTACCATATCCTGAGAAGGAACGGTAACAGCCTTACCGGAAACGGGCTTAAGGAGGTTGTTTGCAGAGAGCATAAGGAATCTTGCCTCTGCCTGTGCCTCGCTGGAAAGGGGCACGTG
>JAGCLY010000003.1 GCA_017646745.1 Clostridia bacterium | reverse complement strand
GTGCTGAATTGTCTGTGCGGTCATCATCTGACGCATGTCGGTACGACCGGAGGGGTCACCTACCATCGCAGTACCGCCGCCTATAAGTACAACAGGCTTGTTTCCTGCCATCTGGAGGCGCTTCATAAGGCAGAGCGCCATAAAGTGACCTACGTGCAGAGAGTCTGCTGTAGGGTCAAAGCCAATGTAAAATGTAGCCTTGCCCTCGTTGATCATAGTTCTGATCTCTTCTTCATTAGTTACCTGGGCGATCAGACCGCGGGCAACCAGTTCCTCATAGATTTTCATTGTTTTTACCTCTATATATTTTTTTGATTACAAATAAAAAAGTCCTTGAGCCATAAGACTCAAGGACGTTAAAAACGTGGTACCACCTTGATTTGTAAAAATGCATAGTGCAAAATTACCTCATTTACGCTGTAACGGGCGTTAACCGTCGTAGCCTACGCATCTGCGGTGCAGAGTTCGGTACGCACTCGGATATGTATTCACTGTAAAAGCTCATGCGCCTCTCATCAGCCGGCAACTTTCTGTTTTACACTTATTACAGCTACTTGTTATCGTCATCGCTTTAATAATAAATTGATTATACAATAAAATTGTGTAAAAGTCAATAGTTATTTTATATTTTCAACACCTCATAAACGGTGGTTTGCTCGTATATATCTCCCAGCTCATAGAAGCCTATGCCGTGGTTGATGCAGTTGGGTTCAGTCTGTGCCTCAAGGCAGAATGCACCGTGCTTGATTCTCTTAACATCGCCACGGAAATTAGGCTCGCCAAAGAGGAAGTTTCCGGTGTAGAACTGCACTCCGGGCTGGTCTGTATATACGTTGAGCGTAAGCTTTTGGTTAGTTACGCTTGCTATCAGAGGGAGATTGAATTCTTCATTATAGTCACATAATTCGGGGCAGATTATAAAATTGTGATCATAACCATCAACGCCGTTACCAAAATCGTGTCCGATTTTTTTAGGAGAGGTAAAGTCAAACGGGCTGTTCTTTACCATAGGTCTAACACCGTTTGGAATAAGCTGTTCATCCACCTCGGTATAGCTATCCGCATTGATCGTTATTATATGATCATCAATAAGACCACCGAATCCGTCAAGGTTAAAGTAGGAGTGGTTTGTAAGTGCGATAGGTGTCTTGCCGTTGGGAATAGCTTGGTAGCAAATGATCACGGCGCTGTTCTTAAGTGTAAAGCTTACCTTGCTGAGTACAGAGGAGGGGAAGCCATCCTCTCCATCGTGGGAGAAATAGCTCATGGTCACGCTATCCTCAGTAATCTCGTCTATATCCCAGTTCTTAAAGCTGAAGCCGTCACCACCGTGAAGGCAGTTGCCGTTATCGTTGTCTGTCACCATATAAATTGCGCCGTCCATAGTAAAGCTGGCATTTCCAATACGGTTAGCCACACGGCCTACCGTTGCGCCCTGATATGATCCGGTATCTGCCTCGTAATCCTCAAGCTTGTCATATCCACCGACGATATCAATACCATATGTCTTGAAGGAAACTATGGTCGCGCCTCTTGTCATGATTTTTATTTCTGCGTTTTCGTTGCTTAAGGTTACAATTTCTATTGATTCACCGTTCTTAAGCTGTCCAAAAACCTCTTTTTTCATAAGTCACCTCAAAAAAGTTGATATAACAATTATAACGCACTTTTTTAGAAAAGTAAATAGCAAATATGGAAATATATTCAATCATATATCCTTCTTACCGCCTTGACTTTATTTATATTATATGTTATTATATAATGTAAACAAAATTAAGGCAGGAAAAGTCTATGAATAAGGCAGTTGTAATTATTAACGGCGCAGGCGGCGTTGGAAAGGATACTATTTGCGATTTGGCGGCAAAGCATTTTAAGGTTCGCAATATTTCCTCGGTTGATCCCATTAAGGAGATAGCAACCTTCTGCGGTTGGACCGGTGTAAAGGATGATAGGGCGCGTAAGTTCCTTCATGATCTCAAAACCATCACGGCCGAGTATAACGATTTCCCAACCAACTGGGCACTTAACGTTTTCCGTCAGTTCCTCGAGAATGACGAGGAAATACTTTTTGTACATATCAGAGAGCCGTGGGAAATTGAAAAGTTCGTAAAGGCTACCGACGGTGTTGCAAAAACTCTTCTCGTAAGGGGCGGATCTCGTAGCAGAGCAGGGGCATACGGAAACGCAGCTGACGATATGGTAGAAAACTATACATACGATTATTACTTTGTAAACGACCGTCCTCTTGATGAAACAGAGCTTAATGTAAAGGCTTTGTTTGAGGACATACTTTCAAAATAAACGGAGGAAATAAAATGATTACGGTTAAAGAACAGCTTTTTAAGCTGGAGACCAGAAGCACAACGTATGCCTTCCGTATCAACGAGGGATATCTTGAGCATCTGTATTACGGTCGCCGTGTAGATGACGTTGACTTTACTGCAGCGGCTCTTAAGAACACGATTGATCTCGGTTGTACGGTAAAGACCGAGGGCAGCAGCTTCTTCCTTGAAAGAAACCTGCTGGAATATTCGGGAATAGGACGTGGTGATTACCGTCAGAGTCCCGTAGAGCTTCTTATGCCCGACGGAACATTTGTGTGCGACTTTGTATATGACAGCCACAGAATTATTGACGACGCATATTCCACAGCAACTCTTCCTACCGCATACGGTGATGCCAAGACTCTTGAGATCACTCTCAAGGATAAAAAGTTTGCCGATATTTCTCTTAAGCTTAATTATGTTGTATTCGAGGAATGCGACGTTATTTGCAGAAACGTAGAGCTAATAAACAATAATAATTCTCCCGTATACATACGTAAGCTTATGAGCCTTATGCTTGATCTTGCAGAAGCTGATTATGATATGCTTACCCTTGACGGTGACTGGAGCAAGGAGGCACATGAGCATCGCCGTTTCCTTGCGTGCGGCACTCTTGTAAACGAGTCTACCGTCGGCGCATCCTCTAATAAGCACAATCCCGCCTTTGCTCTTCTTGAACGTGGCGCTGATGAGTCACGCGGAAAGGTTTACGGCTTTAACCTTATCTACAGCGGAAATCATTATTCTGCCGTTGAGCGCTCCACGTTCGATACTGCGAGAGTTATTAGCGGTATTAACCCCCATTGCTTCCTTTGGAAGCTTTTTAAGTCAGAGAGCTTTGTTACTCCCCAGGCAGTAATGACTTATTCCTCCACAGGACTTAATACCATGATGTCAAATATGCACGACTTTGTTAACAACCACATTGTTCGTGGCGAGCATAAGGGCGCAGATCGTCCCATTGTTCTGAATAACTGGGAAGCGACTTTTTTCAATTTTAACCGAAGCAAGATCCTAGCGCTTGCAAGGTCGGCAAAAAAGCTAGGAATTGAGATGTTCGTCCTTGATGACGGCTGGTTTGGTAAGCGTAACAATGATCTTGCCGGACTTGGTGACTGGGTGGAGAACCGCAAAAAGCTGCCCGGCGGCATCAAATATATTGCGAAGCAGATCAATAAAATGGGAATGAAGTTCGGACTTTGGTTCGAGCCTGAGTGCGTAAACCCTGACAGTGATCTTTACCGTGCTCATCCCGATTGGGCAATAAGCATAGAGGGGAGAGAAAGGACTCTCGGACGAAATCAAATGGTCCTTGACCTTACACGCCCCGAGGTTAGAGAATACATTATTGAGAGCGTGGACAAGGTTCTTTGCGGTGCTCATATTGAGTACGTTAAGTGGGACTACAACAGACATATCAGCGATATGTATTCCTCCTCGCTCAAGCAGCAGGGCGAGTTCTTCCACCGTTATATTCTCGGCCTTTACGAGGTTCTCGGTGAGATATTCTATAAGCGTCATCCCGAGATACTCTTTGAGAGCTGCTCGTCGGGCGGTAACCGCTTTGACCTCGGTATGATGTGCTTCTCGCCTCAGATCTGGACCTCAGATAACACCGACCCTATCGAGCGACTTGACATTCAGGGTGGAATTTATAACTTCTATCCCCAGTCGACCGTGTCTGCCCATGTTTCTATGGCCCCCCATGCCCAGACCCTGCGTGATACTCCCATAGCTACACGATTTAACGTGGCTGCCTTCGGAGTTCTCGGCTACGAGCTTGATTTTTCCGAGCTTACTCCCGAGGAGCGCAGACAGGTTAAGGAGCAGATCGCTTATTACAAGGAGCATAGACGTACCTTCCAGTATGGAAAACTCAGCAAGGTCAAAGTTAAAAACCCCGATCAGATCTCATGGCAGATTACAGATGGAAAAACAACCTTTGCAGGACTTTACCAGAAATACAAGTGCGCTTGTCCCGGAAGAGACCGTCTTGATATTCCCGGGCTTGAGCCCGATAAGCTTTATATCATAAGCTCCCGTCAGCAATATCACCGTGTTCGCCGTTTTGGCGGCCTGCTTAAGCACATTCTTCCGATACATCTTAATGCTGAAGGATTTATTATTCGCACAGCAGATAGGTACTACGGTATGAAGGACGGCAGGGAAGAGTATGTTGCCTCTGGTGCCATGCTGGCAGAGGGAATAAATCTCGCCATGCAGTATGAGGGTTCGGGTTATGACCCTAATCTTCGTGTTCTCGGCGATTTTGGATCAAGTCTTTATATGATTAAGGAGAAAGAAAATGGATAGACAGACAAAACTTAATAAAATTTGCTTTGGTCTCGGTACCGTGGGCCGTGACGCACTTTATTCATTGGTAAGTATGTACCTTCTCGTGCACCTCACCGACGTTGTTACCTTCTCGGATAAGGGTCTTGCGGCTGTTGGTATTTTGCTTACCTGCTTTGGTATATTTGATGCTATCATCGACCCATTCGTAGGTGCAATCGTTGATAATACCAAGACCAGATGGGGTAAATTCAAGCCCTGGATTCTTATCGGTATGATCGGCACAGGTATTCTGACCGTGCTTATGTTCCATAATTTCAGGATGAGTGAAACCAATCACATTATCCTTCTTGGCGTAACATATCTTCTCTTCAGCATCTTCTTCTCGCTTAACGATATTGCATATTGGTCTCTTATGCCCGCAATTTCAAAGGATCAGAACGTGCGTGAGGGTGTGGGAGCATTTGCCAGAATATGCGCTAATGTTGGTATGTTTGCTATGGTTCTTATTTACCTTAACGTTCCTTCTATGTTCTCCTTCCTCGGGGATAATGCGCGTGATATATACTTCTACTTTGCTATCATTGTTGCCATTATAATGTGGGTATTCCAGACCATTACACTTATCGGTGTTAAGGAGGATAGAAGTCAGCTTGGTAAGGCCGAGCGCACAAGCATTAAGGATCTTTGGCGTGCTCTTGCTGGCAATGACCAGCTTCTTGTCACCGCGGTATCCATGGTTCTATTTATGATCGGATATTGCACCACCACAGGCTTTGGTACATACTATTTCAAGTATGCGTACAAGGATGAGGGAATGTATATGGTGTTTGCCGCGGTTCTTGCTGTTGCACAGCTTACTGCGCTGTCTGTATTCCCCCTGTTCAGAAAAAAGTTTACCAGAAAGCAGCTTTACACCGGCTCTATGATTGCCGTTGCTGTTTCCTATATCATATTCTTCCTGTCCTTCGAGTGGCTTCCTCTTATCGTTATTGCAGGTCTCGGCCTCTTCTTTGCGCAGGCATTTATCCAGCTTCTTATGCTCCTCTTCCTTGCCGATGCCGTTGAGTACGGCGAGTGGAAGCTTGGCAAGCGTAACGAGGCAGCATCCTTCGCTGTTCAGCCCTTCATTAATCAGTTCGGTGGTGCGGTAAGTAAGGGTGTTGTTTCCTTCACACTCATTATTTCCGGAATCAATGCTATTGCAAATGCCGCAAGCGAAAATCCCGGTAGAGCAGAGGAGATTGTTAATGCAACTCCCGGTAGCGCAATCTGGATCATGAAGATTTCCATGATGATTCTTCCTCTTATCTGTATACTTGTCGGCTTTGTTCTCTATCAGAAAAAGTTCAAGATCGACGAGGTGTTCTATGCCAAGATTGTCAAGGATCTTGATGATAGAAAAAGCGGTGTTGAAACCGTAAAAGAGGAAGTTGAAGAAGACGTGTAAAATTATATGCGGTCTGCCATCGGCAGACCGCCAAAATCAATAGAAAAGGAATTATTATTATGAACAAGCAATGGGATCTTTCTATACTTTATAACGGCTTTGATGATCCGGCTCTTAAGGCAGATATGTCTGCCCTCGACCTTGCTATTGCAGAGGTTATCTCTGCGGCAGAAAATTGCAACAGCCTTTCTGCCGAGCAGCTTCTGTTGGATTATATTGATAAGTCCACCCGTCTTTCCTCTCTTGCAGAGAAGCTCTTTATCTATGCCAATCTTCGCTACAGTGCAAACACTGCTGATACCGAGGCCGCAAGCATGATGGGCGTGCTTATGGGCAAGCTTTCTGCCACCGCTGCTCCCTCTGCCGCTATTGACAAGGCTATTTCCAAGATTGAGAATATTGAGGAAATTATCGAGCAGAATGATCTTCTTAAGGAGCATTCCTACCGTCTGCTCTCTATCGTAAAGAATTCCAAGCATCTTCTTTCCGATGCAGAGGAGGAGCTGTTTTCCCAGATGAATATCTCCGGCGCATCTGCGTGGAGCGATCTTCAGAGCAGCCTTACCAGTTCGCTTAAGGTTGATTACAAGGGTGAGCAGATCACGCTTTCAACTGTAAGAAACCTTGCATATGACCCCGATCCCGAGGTTAGAAAGGCAGCCTTTGAGGCCGAGCTTGCCGCTTATCCCAAGATTGAGAGCTCTGTTGCATTTGCTCTTAATTCTATCAAGCTTCAGGTTATTAACGAGGCATCTCGCAGAGGATATGAATCTCCTCTTGCAAAGGCGCTTGATAACTCTGCTATGAAGCAGGAAACTCTCGATGCGCTTCTCACCGCAATGAAGGAGTATATGCCCGCCTTCCGCAAATACCTGCGTGCAAAGGCAAAGGCTCTCGGCCATGAGGGCGGCCTTCCTTGGTATGACCTCTTTGCTCCTATGGGCAAGAGCGAGAGCAAGTATACCACCGAGGATGCACGTGATTATCTTCTTGGTATCTTCGGTAAGTTCGATATCGAGCTTCACGATATGGTTAAAGATGCGTTTGATAATGCATGGATCGACTTCTTCCCGAGAGAAGGTAAGGTTGGCGGCGCATTCGACTGTGCTGTTCACTCGGCAGGACAGAGCAGAGTGCTTACCAACTTTGACGGCTCCTTCTCCGACATTGTAACCCTCGCTCATGAGCTTGGTCACTCCTTCCACGATAGACAGGTTTACAAGAATTCTCCTCTTAACCGTGAGTATTCTATGCCTGTTGCCGAGACCGCATCTACCTTTAACGAGGTGCTTGTAATGAACACCGCTATCGCTGAATGTGAGGATAAAGAAACCAAGATCGCTCTTATCGAGAGCCAGCTTATGGATGCTACTCAGATCATCGTAGACATCTACTCCCGTTATCTATTTGAGGCCAGCGTATTTGCTAACCGTCCCCAGGAGTTTCTTTCTCCCGAGCGTATGTGCGCTCTTATGCTTGATGCACAGAGACAGGCATACGGCGACGGTCTTGACGAGAGCTGCATGCACCCCTATATGTGGCTCTGTAAGGGTCATTATTACAGCGGCGGTCTCAGCTTCTATAACTATCCCTATGCATTCGGCGGCCTCTTTGCGAGAGGTATCTATGCTAAATATCTTGAGGAGGGCAAGCCCTTTGTTGAAACCTATAAGCAGATGCTTCGTGCCACCGGCACCAGCACTGTTGAGGATGCGGCAAAGGTTTGCGGCATAGATCTCACCGACGTTAACTTCTGGCGCGCCGGCCTCGCCTCCATCGCAAAGCAGATCGACGAGTTCTGCAAGCTTGTTAAATGTTAATTAACTTAATAAAAAAACAGACCGATTCTGTCGGTCTGTTTTTTTGTATTCTTCCCATTTAGAGAATGGTGTTTTATATATCAAGCTTTATAATATCCTCTATGGTCTCTCTCTTAACCGCAAGGTAGCTATCTCCGTCGTTCAGCATAACTACAGGGGGGCGTGGGATTCTGTTATAGTTCGATGCCATGGAGTAGTGGTATGCGCCGGTTGTCAGACAGGCAAGAAGGTCGCCACGTGCAATGTCGGTGGGCATAGGCACATTCTCCTGGAGGATATCTCCACTTTCACAGCATCTGCCAACCACCGAGCAGATCTCGGCATCATCACCGATTTCACCAAATACAGGGAGAATAGTGTAGGGTGATCCATAGAGGGCAAATCTGGGGTTGTCGGTCATACCGCCGTCAACCGAAACGTATGATTTGTATCCGGGGATTCTCTTTACCGTTCCAACGGTATAGAGTGTAAGTCCGGCATCGGCAACAATGCTTCTTCCGGGTTCAAGAGAAATTCGGGGTAGGGCGATGCCAAGGCGTTCAGCGTCTTTTTTCATCTCCTCGGCAACAATAAGTATTGTCGCTTTTATATCAAGAGCGGGCTGATCAGCAATATATCTTACGCCAAGTCCGCCGCCAATATCAAGATCTTTTGTAATAAATCCAAGCTCACGCTCCATGTCAGCAACAAAGCCGAGCATAACCTTTGATGTTGCAAGATACACGTCGGCATCAAAGATCTGGGAGCCTACGTGACAGTGGAAGCCGCACAGCTCTATGTTCTCAAAGGTGAGGGCAAGAGAGGTGATAGCCTTAGCCTGTCCGGTTTCAATAGCAGAGCCAAATTTAGAGTCCACCTTTCCCGTGGCAACCGCCGCATATGTATGCGGATCGATTCCGGGAGTAATGCGAAGCATTATCTTCTGCTTTATGCCGTATTCCTTAGCAATCTCGTCAATGGCGAAAAGCTCCTCGGCGTTGTCTACTACAAAGTAGCCGACACCGTTCTTGATAGCAAACTCCACGTCTGCATCGGTTTTGTTGTTGGAGTGGAAATAAGCATTTTCAAGAGGAAAACCGGCAAGCTTTGCGGTATAAATCTCACCGCAGGAAACCACGTCAACACCGAGTCCCTCTTCATTGATTATTTCATAAAGGCGCTTGAAGGATGCCGCTTTTGATGCATACATTACTCTTGCTGCTTCGCCAAATCCCTCACGCACCGCAGAAAGATATGTGCGACAGTTATGACGGACACGCGCCTCGTCATAGAGATAAAGCGGAGTGCCGTATTTTTCAGCGAGAGGAGAAAGGGGCATACCTGCAAAGCAAAGCTCGCCATCTGCATTTCGATTTAAATTCTCGCATATCATCTCTTTGTTTTTAGTAAGAATCATTTTTTATCCTTTATAATAAATGCTTTCTAAGTTCGTCAGCCGACATCATAGAAAGATCTGCGGGAGCAACGTCGAATACAGTCTTACATCCAATGTCACCACGACCGTGCATTCTATATATCGCTCTGGCATATGCAACCAGCACGCTTGCGGTAAACTCGGGGTTAGAGTCTAGTCTGAGGCTGAATTCAACCGTATGAGTGTTTTCGTCATCAAATCCGGTTCTTCCATTACGTATAACCGATCCACCGTGGGGAAGTCCTGCGTGATTTGCCCTTAATTCCTCCATGCTGACAAATGTCACGCTGGTGTCATAATCGGCAAAATAGTTGGGCATTTCCTTGATTTCTTTCTCAATTCTTGCTGTATCTGCGCCATCGCATGCGACAACGTAGCACTCACGCTTGTGCTTTTCTCTGGTGCTGAATTCGGGACACCTTCCGCCTCTTACAGCATCCATTGCGCTCTCGATGGGAACGGTGTATTGCCTTGCATCAAGCACACCGTCAATGCGTCTTATGGCATCCGAATGACCCTGGCTGACGCCTCTGCCCCAGAAGGTATAATCCTTACCGTTCGGCAGCACTGCCTCGGAATAAACCCTCATAATCGAGAAAAGTCCGGGATCCCAGCCTGAGCTGATAAGAGCAGTGTGACCATTTTCGCGGGCGGCATCATCAACTCTTTTAAAGTGATTGGGGATTTTTGCGTGGGTATCAAAGCTATCGATTACATTGAAATCTCTTGCAAGCGCAGGAGTCATCTCGGGCAGGTCTGTTGCGCTGCCACCGCAGATGATAAGCACGTCAATTTTATCCTTGAAGTCGGCTATGCTGTTAGCGTGATAAACAGGCACTCCGCTTACAGTTTTCACCGATTCGGGATCACGCCTTGTAAACACACCGACAAGTGTAATATCGGTGTGGCATTTTACAGCGCATTCAACGCCCCTGCCAAGATTTCCGTAACCGTAAATTCCAATTCTCATATTTTATCCTTTTTGAATTATTTAGCCGCAATAACAGTATCCTCTGCCTTTGCGGTAGAGAGCATACTCTTCATATCATACATACCGGGTAGCTGACCGATAAGGAAGTCTGCCGCTGCAATGGCTCCCTCGGCAAACAGAGCACGGTTGTGAGCCTCGTGCTTAAGGCTGATTGTTTGACTTGGAGTGCCGATAATAACCTCGTGCTCTCCAACTATGTTGCCCATTCTTATGGAATGTATACCGATCTCATCGGGGGTGCGCTTGCCCTGACCGCTTCTGCCACAGTTAGCATAGGCCTCGGGGCGAACCTCGCATATAGCGTTTGCCAGCATAAGCGCAGTGCCGCTTGGCGCATCAATCTTACGGTCGTGATGCTTTTCAATAATTTCTATCTCTGCCTCGGGCAGTGCCGCTGCCGTTGTTTTCGCAAGCTCAATAAGCAATGCAATTCCCACAGACATATTACCTGAATAAAACAGGGGAATATTCCTTGCAGCATCCTGGATAAGAGATATTTCTTCATCAGTGTGACCGGTTGTGCAGAGCACAAGCGGAAGCTCGTTAGCCACTGCGAAATCAAGCAGAGCAGGGGTAACACTGTGATGAGAAAAATCTATAATACAGTCAACTCCGTCAACGGAAATTACTCTGTCTAATGAGGGAAATATCTCGATATTGCTGTTGCGCTCACCGTTCGGGTCTACACCGCAGACAAGTGATGCGCCACGGTAGCCATTCTCACACAGCTTAGCAACCTCACGTCCCATAAATCCGGAAATACCGTTAAGTAAAATGTTCATAATATGTCCTTAAATAAGATTTTGTTCTCTCATAAGAGTCAGCAGCTTCGCCTCGTGCTCAGGCTCCATTGTGGTGAGGGGAAGTCTGAGGTAGTTTTCGCAATATCCCATAGCAGCAACAGCGGCCTTTACGGGAATTGGATTAACCTCGCAGAACAGTGCGTTGATAAGGGGAAGCAGTCGGAGCTGATCACGTCTTGCCTGCTCAATATTACCGCTTAAGTAATCGTTGCATATCTTTTGTGTTTCTGCGGGCATAATATTGGAGAGCACCGAAATCACGCCACTTCCTCCAAGAGAGAGGATAGGAATGATCTGGTCGTCGTTGCCCGAGTAAATGTCAAGCTTATCGCCAACTAGAGCACAGAGCTCTGCAACCTGGGAAATATCTCCGCAGGCCTCCTTAATACCAACAATATTAGGGTGATCGGCGAGAGCTGCCACAGAGGAGGGGAGCAGATTGCATCCGGTTCTGGATGGCACGTTATAGAGTATGCAGGGCTTGGTAGATGCGTCTGCGATAACCTTGAAGGATTCGATAAGACCCTTCTGAGTGGCTTTGTTGTAGTAGGGTGTTACAAGAAGCATTGCATCTGCGCCAACCTCACAGGAGAACTTAGTGAGCTCGATCGCATAGGCGGTGTCGTTAGATCCTGTTCCTGCAATAACCGGAACTCTGCCCGCAACCTTATCTACACAGAACTTGATTGCATCCTTATGCTCCTTGTCGGTAAGGGTAGAGCCCTCACCGGTAGTACCAACGGCAACGATGGCCTGAATGCCTTGGGCAATCTGCCATTCTATAAGTCTGCCGAACTGCTCGTAGTCAATTCCGTCCTTGGTAAGGGGGGTAACTATTGCAGTTGCCGCACCGGTAAATACTGTATTTTTCAATTTGCTATTCCTCCGGAAAATTTAATCAAAATAAAAAAGATAGCCGCAGAACAGCTATCCTACCAAGGCGCAAAGGTTACGCCGCAATAATGATAGCCCTTCGCATAAAATGCGACAGCAGGGCGGATCTTATCCGTACTGCCAGCCAAGATGCCTGCCACAGCATCCGCTTCGGCACTCACGCCTTTCTTCCACAGCCTCGGCGGCATTCAGGGTGGAATAATCTTCGTCAAGTGCACCTCTATCTCATAGTAAAGAGTATTTTACCATATATATTTATCTTTGTCAAGTTATTTCTTTAAAAAAGTATTCTTGACTTTTTTATATATTTGTAATATAATATATCTTATAAAAATATTGTTTGAGGAGAACTTAAATGACTAAAATAGATATATTTTCCGGCTTCCTCGGTGCAGGCAAGACCACGCTGATCAAGAAGCTTATTAAGGAGGCGTATGCCGGTGAAAAGGTTGTTCTTATTGAGAACGAGTTTGGTGAGATCGGTATTGACGGTGGATTCCTTGCCGATGCTGGAATTGAGATTACCGAGATGAATTCCGGTTGCATCTGTTGCTCGCTCGTAGGTGACTTTTCTAAGGCGCTTGTAAAGGTGCTTGAGGAATACGCTCCTGATAGAATTATTATTGAGCCCTCGGGTGTTGGTAAGCTTTCTGACGTTATTCGTGCGGCTAAAACTGCAGAGGAGCACGGCGCTGTTCTTAATTGCTTTACCACCGTTGCCGACGTTAATAAGTGCAAGATGTATATGAAGAATTTCGGCGAATTCTATAATGACCAGATCAAGCATGCATCTTCCATCGTTCTTTCTCACACCCAGACTGCAAGGGAAGAGAAGATAGCCGAATGCGTATCCCTTCTTCGTCAGCATAATTCCGATGCAGTTATAGTAACTACCTCTTGGGATGATCTTGACGGCAAGGATATTCTCGTTGCTATGGAGCATAAGGATACTCTCGAGGATGCTGTAAAGGCGCTTGAGGAGGAGCATAAGCATCACCATCACCACGGTCACGATCATCACGACCATCATCACGATCACGGTGAGCATTGCGAATGCGGTTGCCATGGCCATCATCACGATGACGAGCATCACCACCACGATCACGATCATCACGAGCATCACCACGATCACGGTGAGCATTGTGAATGCGGTTGCCACGGTCATCATCACGATGAGGAGCATCACCACCACGATCACGATCATCACGAGCATCACCATGAACACGGTGAGCATTGCGAATGTGGTTGCCACGGCCATCATCACGATGAGGAGCATCACCACCACGATCACGATCATCACGAGCATCACCACGATCACGGTGAGCATTGCAGCTGTGGCTGTCACGATCACGATCATCACCATCATCACGCAGACGAGGTGTTTACCTCCTTTGGTGAGGAAACTACTAAGAAGTTCTCTATTGAGGAAATCAAGGCTATCCTTGATCAGTTCTCCGAGAGCGATGATTACGGTATGATTCTCCGTGCTAAGGGTATTGTTGAGTGTAGCTGCGGCAAGTGGATTCACTTTGACTATATTCCCGGAGAGGCAGATGTGCGTTGCGGATCTGCAGGAATTATTGGTCGTCTTTGCGTTATCGGTGCGGGAATTAATAAGGAAAAAATCAAGGAATTGTTTGGAATATAATTATGATGGAAATACCGGTTTATCTCTTTACGGGCTTTCTTGAGGGCGGTAAAACAAGCTTTATCGTCGAAACAATGAAGGACCCTAATTTTAATGACGGCAAAAGAAAGTATCTCATTATCACCTGTGAGGAGGGTGAGGTAGAGTATTATCCTGATGAGCTCGGCGCTAATGTCAGCTTTGCTTCCTTTGACGAGGAACAGGCAATCACTCCCGACCGCCTTAATGCTATGCAAAAGCGCGCGGGGGCAGACATAGTTGTGGTAGAGTATAACGGAATGTGGACGCTTGATCGCTTCTACAATTCGCTTCCTCAGAATTGGATGGTATATCAGGAAATATTCGCTTGCGATTCTACCACTGCCCAGGTTTATAATGCTAATATGCGTCAGCTTATGGTAGACAAGCTTACCAGCTGTGAGATGGTGGTGTTCAATCGTGTTAGCGAAAGTACAGACAAAATGGCTCTGCACAAAATTGTCAGAGGCATTAGCCGAAAGGCAAATATCTGCTACGAGGATACAAATGGCGAGATTGAGTTTGATCAGATCGAGGATCCGTTGCCTTACGATATCAATGCAGATGTAATTGAGATTAAGGACGATGATTTTGCTTATTTCTACCGTGATATGAGTGAGGATGTGGCAAAATACATTGGTAAGACCATAAGCTTAAAGGGTATTGTTGCTCTTGACAAATCACTTCCCGCAGGCAACTTTGCCATAGGCAGACATATTATGACCTGTTGCGCCGACGATATTGCTTACAGAGGTGTTGTTGCCAAGGGAATGGGACAGCTGAAGCTTAAAACCCGTGATTGGGTTATCGTCGAGGGGAAGCTGAACGAGGAGTTTTCTAAGCTTTATGGCGGAAAGGGTCCCGTGCTTACCGTAAATAAGATCATCAGGGCGGACAAGCCCACACAGGAGGTTGCTACCTTCTATTAAGCAAGTAGCTTCCATTTTCTATATTTTGAAACGCATTATGAAAGGCTGGATTGCCAATGTCGGGCGATAATTTATTTTTAAAGCTTTATTCCGCAAGCGGAGAGGGAATAATTGATTCGGGTTATCATTCTGATGCTCACCGAATTATACAGGTAACGAGCGGCAGTGTTGCTGTTTCCGTCGGAACCGAGGTTGTTGAGGCGACCGCAGGAGATTTTGTCTACGTTCCGCCTACGCTTGTATTCAGAGTTGAGTCTGTCGGTTTGCATGCCTCGCTCCGTACTCTTGCTTTTGACAGAAGGCTTGTTGAGGACAGTATGGGTAGCTTCGAGAACGAGATATTTTATATGTTCTTTGTCCAGTCCTGCTCGAGAATTGTAACCTTTACTAAGGATCACCCAATATACGAGAATATCGCTTACTGTATGAACGAGGCATATGAGGAGTATATTTCCAAGGATGTTTGCTACCTCCTGCCTGTAAAGGCACATGTATATCTTCTCGCCTCTGCAATTTTAAGATATTATTCCGGCGCACGTAACGATATGGATAGAATGATCTATCATAACGTTATCAGACTGCGCCCGGTAATCGAGTATATTACCGAGAATTATTCCGAGAAAATATATATCGAGACGCTCGCCGATATGGTTGCTCTTTCTCCCGACTATTTTACTAAGATGTTTAAGGACAGTATAGGCAAGACTCCCATTGATTACATAAACGGCGTCAGGGTAAATCATTCTCTGCGTTTGCTCACTATGACAGACACGTCAATAAACGATATTGCCGATGTGCTTGGATTTTCAAACCCCAATTACTTCCATAAGATATTCAAGGCATATATGCAGACCAGCCCTCTTGCGTACCGCAAAAGTGCTGCAATAAACAGATAACAAAAAAGCACGCTGAATTTTTCAGCGTGCTTTTTATATAAACTAAATCAGAATGCCCATTCTCCGTCACGGAAGATTGCAACCTCGCTGCCGTCTGCGCAAACAGCGGTAATAGACATATCTGAAGTTCCGATCATAAAGTCCTCGTGCACTATGGAATCGTTGATGCCCATCTCGTGAAGCTCTGCTTCGGTATGGTTTTCATATCCCTTAATGGTGTTGGTAAATCCGCGACCGAATGCAAGGTGGCATGCCGCATTCTCGTCAAAGAGGGTGTTGTAGAAGAGGAGCTCAGACTGTCTGATAGGAGAGGAATAAGGAACAAGTGCAACCTCTCCAAGGAAGGATGCGCCCTCGTCCATATTTACAAGCTCACGCAGCAATTCTTCGTTCTGCTCAGCTTTAACCTCTACAATTTTGCCATTTTCAAATCTAATGCTGAAGTTGTCGATGAGCTGTCCGCCGTAAGAAAGGGGCTTGGATGAGTACACGATACCGTCTGCATCACCCTTTCTGGGAGAGGTGAACACCTCTTCGGTGGGAATGTTGGGGTTGTAATATACGCCGCGGCCGAGAGTTTCCTCACCACCTGCCATAAAGATAGCGTTGGGGAGCAGACCTACTCTGAAATCTGTGCCGTTGGAGGCCTTGTACTTAAGCTCCTTAATGCCAAGAGAATTGAGGTAGTTGCATCTTGCGCTGAGATTTGCGTTGTGCTCGTTCCAGGCCGCAATAGGATCGTCGTTTACTCTCGAGGTGGAGAGGATTGCCTCCCACAGCTTTTCCATAGCAACGCTTGCTCTCTCACCGGGGAATACCTTCTTTGCCCAGCCTTTGCCGGGAACAGCGGCGATACACCACTGGTACTTATTTTCCATTTTGTTTCTGATAGGCTTGATCAGCTTGGAGCGAGATGCCATTGCGCCGGCATACTTTTTCTGGTTTACACCCTTAAGGCCGTCGGGATCCTCACTCATAAGATAGATCTTACAGGGCAGAACCTCTGCCTGGTGCTCCCATTTTTCCAGCTGCCACTCATCCATGCTGCCAAGCACCTTCTTAGAGCAATGGCGAACGTTAAGCTTGGTGAGAGGCTGATAGGACCAATCAACCGAAACCTTGGATGCGCCTGCCTTGTAGCATTCGTCAACAACCATAGCCACAAATTCAGGCTGGTCGAGCTCTGCGTTAATAATAACCTCCTGACCCTTCTGAACGTTAACACCGCAACGTGCGATCAGGTTTGCATATTTTCTAAGTCTTGTCTTGTTCATATTATTTACTCCTTAAAGATTCTTTAACACATTTATAAGATATTCATACATTCTGTTGAACGAGGGCAGAGAAAGACGCTCATCGGGGGTATGAATATCATGATTATCGGGGCCGATAGATACGCAGTCAAGGTCGCCCATCTTGTCAGAGAAGATGCCACACTCCAGACCTGCGTGAATGGTAACCACCGTCGCATCCTTGCCATACATATCGCTGTATACCTTGCACATCACGTCACGAAGGTGAGAGTCCTTGCGATACTCCCATGCGGGATATTCTCCTCTTACACCTACCGAGGCATGATGAGAGGATGCGATTTCCTTAATTTTGTTGATAAGATTTGCCTTCTCCTCACCCTTTGCGCTACGTACCGATACTGTAAGTGACAGGCTCTTGTCGTCAAGGTCGATAATACCCATATTCAGCGAGGTCTCTACAAGTCCCTCGATGTCCTCGCTCATTCTTGTAACACCGTTGGGCATCTCGCAGAGGAGCGAAAGGATATTCGCGCTGTCCTCGGTGGATAACAGCTTGGCAGAGAAGAGCGACATATCTACGTTAAATCTTGCATCTGTCTCTTCCTCGGGCAGGGCTTCTTTAACGTCGTTGATTATCTGACTGATCTCATAAATAGATGATTTCGAGTGGAAGATAACAATAGCATCCGAGGGGATTGCGTTGTCGGCGCTTCCTGCAATAAATTTGCCCAGTCTTACACCGTCAAGCTTGGAAAGAATTTCGGCAATAACCTTGATCGCGTTGGCACGCCCCTTGTGAATTTCAACACCGCTGTGTCCACCCTTCAGACCGCCAACCTTGAGTGTAAAGGTTCTGCCTATACGTGTTTTTGCAGTAACGGGAAGGCTGATATCAATTCTTCCGCCGCCGGCACAGCCTGCTGTGAAGATACCCTCCTCATCGGAGTCAATGTTAATAAGCATATTGCCGTTCAGTGCACTTGTGTCAAGCGCTGTGGCACCGAGTAGACCGGTTTCCTCGTCGGAGGTGAATACTGCCTCAAGCGCAGGGTGAGCCACATCATCAGAATCAAGAATGGCCATAGCGTATGCCATAGCAACGCCGTCGTCAGCTCCCAGGGTTGTTCCTCTTGCACGGAGGTATTCTCCGTCGATGTAAAGATCAAGTCCCTCCTTGTCCATATTAATAGGACAGCCGGGCTCCTTTAATGCAACGATGTCGGTGTGTCCCTGGATAATAACTCCGGGGCGATCCTCATATCCTTCGGTGGCAGGCTTTTTAATAATAACGTTATCCGCCGAGTCACGGATAACCTCCAGTCCTCTGTCATTTGCAAACTTTACAAGATAGCCTGCAATGGCCTTGGTGTTGCCCGAGCCACGGGGAATCTTAGAAAACTCCTCAAAAAAACGAAGCGCCTTTTCTGAGGAGGAATAGCTTGTGAAGTCTAACATATTTTCTCCTTGAATAAAAGATATATAACTATTTTACAATAAAGTTTAAAGATTTTCAAGCAGAAAGTTGACTTTTTTACATAAAAGTAGTAAAATATATCTAATAAATCTATTGTGAGGACATATTATGGCATATGTAAATCAGCTTCTTGACTTTATAAATCATTCTCCCACGGCTTTTCATACCGTTAATACTATAAAGGAAATGCTGGAAAACGCAGGTTATACTGAGCTTGCCGAGAGCGATACCGCTGCATTTTCCGACGGTGGAAAGCACTTTGTTACTCGTGGCGGTTCTTCAATTATAGCATTTAAGGGCAGAGCAGAAAAGGGCGGTTTTATGATAACCGCATCTCACTCCGATTCCCCCTGCTTTAAAATCAAAAACGAGCTTTCGGGTGCGAGCTACACCAGACTTGCAACCGAGAGATACGGTGGAATGATTCTTTACAGCTGGCTTGATCGCCCCTTGTCGGTAGCCGGCAGAATCGTTGTAAAGACCGATGACGGAATTAAAACCCATCTTGTAAATATTGAAAAAGCAGCTCTTACTATTCCCAGTGTTGCAATTCACCTTAACCGTGGAGTTAACGACGGATATAAGTTTAATCCTGCCACAGATTTGCTCCCGCTTGCAGGTACTGCGGCGGCGAAGGGCGCTGTTATGTCTGCTATTGCTGATCAGGCTAACGTAAAGGTTGAGGATATTATTTCTCACGATCTCTATCTTTATAACGCAGAACAGGGCAGAGTTATCGGTATTAACGACGATATGCTTCTCGCTCCCCGTATTGATGACCTCGGTTGCGTTTATGCTTCTCTTCGTGCATTTATTGATGCTGATGAGAGTGGCGAGTCTGTTTCTGTCCTCGCTGTTTTTGATAATGAGGAGGTTGGCTCCGAGACCAAGCAGGGTGCTGCATCTACATTCCTTGATTTTACTCTTAAAGCCATAGCGGGAAGCGACGAAAAATATTCTGCTATGCTTTATCATAGCTTTATGGTAAGCGCGGACAATGCTCATGCGCTTCATCCCAACCACCCCGAGCTCTACGACGGATCTAATGCGCCCATCCTCGGCGGAGGTGTTGTGGTAAAATATAATGCAAATCAGAGATATACTACCGACGCTATTTCCGATGCGATATTTACTACTTTCGCTGACCGAACCGGAGTTAAGCTTCAGCACTTCTCCAACCGTGCCGATATGGTTGGCGGCTCAACCCTCGGATCTATATCCAACACCCGTGTAGCCATGTCTACTATCGACATCGGTCTGCCTCAGTTGGCAATGCATTCCGCCACCGAAACCGCCGCAGTAAGCGATCTTGATGATATGATCGCAGTTCTCAAAACAATGTATTCCTCCGGCATCCAAAAGTCCGGCGAGGATATCAAAATAAATTAAGAAAGAAAAAGGACAGAGCTAAAACTCTGTCCTTTTTTCATCGCCCAAGAGATACAGCTTTGCGCCCGAAATGGATGCTGCAGCGAAAATGTGGATACAGGAATATAAGAAGCTGTTTAACCAGGTGGCGCAGTATAATTCCGGAATGAACGTTGCGGAGGACGTAAATGCCTCTGACAAGGTTGTAAAGGTGCTGGGTCGAGTGGTAGACGATGAAAAAACACCTGCAGCTACGCAGGTGCCGAATAAGGTTATCAAAAGACTCGGTAAGCTGGTGCCTGATGAGAATGCAGAAGGCAAAATGCAAAATGCAGAATCGGGTAAAACACCGAAAACGATCAAGAAAATCGGTAAACTCGTTGAAAATGCGCAAAAAACACCGCTAATGAACATGAAAAAGGAAAACATGCACGTTAGCGGGGAGAGGTTGGCATTTAAGGGGTATGCTGATGATGGAAAAGGTATCTATGAATCTAATTTTCCCAAAGGAACGCCAAAAGCGGCCAAGAGTGAAAGAATATTAAAATATATCGTTGATGTATGGTCGAAAAAACCCATCAAACTTGTTATTTCAAACGGCGAAACATCAAGGACTATATCAGCGGAGTTTGATCCTACCATTGATACAACAAAAAATGTGTTCACAGACGCAACGAAAATCGCACTTGGAAATAGGCATGGAACGAGTTCAGAGCAGAGAGTCACTCTTGATCTTGCTGATGATTATTATCAGATTGCGAGCGAATCTACATATAACTATTCTAAGGAGGAAACAGGAAAATCAACTGAAACCCATAAGGATGTCAATATGTGGCATTATTTTGTGAATGACATATATTTTTCTGAGCATGGCGAAAGTGGCTACACCCCTTATACTGTAACAATAAATGTAAAAGAAAAAAATGACGGAACTTACGTATATAGTTACAATGCCGAAAAAACAAAAGAGTCCTCCACCCGACGGACTTTACATGCCGGCGTGAACACCCGCAAGGGCGCAAATGGAGAACTCTTTGTAGATAGTATACCACAAAAATCTCAAAATGACAAGGCTTTTGATAAAAAAAGTGAAAAAGATTTCAAACAAAGTCAGTTTGATATTATTCAAAAGACAAATCCTATGTGGGATGAATATCATACAGGAATCAGATCGGTTGAAGATATTCGCACGTGGGACGAGGTGCTTAAGCTTGATGACGAGAGCGAAGGACAGTTCTTCTGGGGTGATTTTTCAAGAGCTGATGCAAAACAGGCATTGAAGGACGGTAAAATTACTGTTTACAGTTCTTATCCGATAAAAGACGGTGTGTTTGTATCAACATCTTACATTCAGGCAGAGGAATATGCAGGCGGTAGAGGCAAAAAGGTTTACTCAAAAACGGTGCCTCTGACTGACATTGCCTGGATTAACGGTGACGAAGGACAATATGCTGCTGTTGATACATCTACCAAGAACATTGATTCGGGTGGTAGAAGCGCTCTTGCAGACGGCAATCGTGCTACTACGACCGAGGTTGCGGCAGTTAAGAGGAATATCAACAATATCGGTGTAGATCCTGCGGGAATAATATCTATTGCGGACAAGTACTTTGGAAGGTATGACGGAGATCTTACAAGAACCGGTGTGAGATATGAGTTCTTGAGCGCTGCGGAGTTACTCTTCGATCCCTCCGAGGGAGCGATGGACAGAGCGTATGCGAGGATAGAGGCGCTTGCTGATGAGCTTACCTACAATGAGAAGGATTCTACCGGTGTAGCCGAGGAGCTGAAGGAGATAAAACGGCATATCCGAGAGATAACCTTTGAGGTGAGAGAGCGTGACAAGGGCGAGTTTGACAGTGTAGGCGGTTACGGTGAGTTCAGAAAAGACAACTTTGGCAAGCTGAAGCTGGCGAAAAAGCAGGCTGTATTAAACAGCCTGCAGTAATATTTATTTCATCATTTTTTCGGCGAAGCTACAGATCAGATCGACTGTGCCTTCAATACCGAGGGTAGAGGAGTTGATTGCTAAATCGTAGCTATCATATTTACCCCACTTATTGCCGGTGTAGAAATTATAGTATGTAGATCTGCGCTTGTCGGTTTTGTTGATCTCATCTATTATACGATGGGGCTTAAGCTCGGGGTGTCTTTCAGCCACTCTTTGCTTTCTATGCTCAAGATCGCCGTAAATAAACAGCCTTAGAATATTATCCTCATCCTTAAGCACGTAGTCGGCGCATCTGCCTATAAAAACGCCGCTACCGCGCTCGGCGTATTCTCTTATAACATCCGATTGAAGCAAAAACAACTTGTCATTAAGTGGCATCTTATAACCGAAGTGCATAGTTGCACCAAGGGTGTTAGAGCCCATAGCAAGGGTATACAGCAGACTGTTTGCCGCAGATTCATCGGCTTTTTTAAGCACATCTTCATTAAGATCGCCCTTGGCGGCCGCCTCTGTAATAAGCAACTTGTCATAGATAGGAATACCGAGCTTTTGGGCAATGCGCTCTCCTATCTCTCGGCCTCCGCTACCGTATTGACGTGCAATAGTAATGATAAGCTTTTTTGACATGTCAGATCTCCTTTCGATCTTGTTACTTTTATTTTAGCACAAAAATATCATTTTGTAAATAGAAAAAATCACGCCCTCAATTGGGGCGTGATTTTTGTATCAGATCTTTGAGATTCGGTAGAGATATTCCGCTACATCGCCACGTGTAATAGTTTCGGTTAGCGATGAGCTGTCGCTGTCGTCAAACACACCCATAGAGCACATAGCATATACACCCGCTCTCGCCCATACGGGGATGTCATTATCTGTAGCAAACACGCTTTCTTCGCCCTCGGCATCTACCCCCAGCATGGTTGCTAATATCTTAGCCGCCTCGTAACGTGTTATTTCTTCATTAGGAGAAAATACAAGTTTCCCATCCTTGAAATCCCCGTTTATGATTCCGGCTCTTTGCGCCGTGGCAATATAGCCCTTCAAAGATACCGAGATATCCTCGTCGTCATCAAAATATGTGCCACTTAGCGTAGAGTCTACGCGAATTCCTGCACATTTCATTGCCATAGCTACAAATTCTGCTCTTGTAACTCTCTCGTCAGGGTGGAAATACTGATCGTCACCAAGCTGTACACCGCTCATTATGCCCATTGCTGTCATGGCTACGGCGGCATTATATTCCTCACGGTCTACCATGTCACGGTAAACGACATCGCTCATTCGCTTAGTTATTCTTACTGATACACTGACCGGCTTTGAGTAATTTCCGTACTCATCTCTTACAACGTAGGTAAACTTATCCTTGCCAACATATCCATCGGTAGGAGTATAGCAATATCTGCCGTTTTCTTGTTCGGTTATAGTTAAAATACCATGCCCGGGGTAGGTAACGATAATATATTCAATTTCATCTCCCTCTGGATCGGTTGCGCCAAGGTTTCCGTATACCGAAATTGACTCCTGTGTTGAAATGCTTGCTGTACTGACTGTGTCACCGGTGGTTTCAGGCGCATAATTAACCTTGTCGATGAATTTGAGAACACATTCAATTTCCGCACCACCCGCATATCCGTCAACCGTAAATTTAAAGCTGCACTCCTTAACCGAGTCGGAGGCGGGAATAAAGACCAGTCCACCTAGGTTTTTACGTTTTATAACACGCCCTTTACCTACACGCCTACCGCTAAGCAACAGCGTTCCCTCGGTTGATGCGGGAATTTCGGTAATGGTTATGCTGTCAAAGTCGGATAGCACAAGCGCCGATTTGAAATCTCCGTCTGTAAAACAGATCTTCTGACCGATCAGTGCGGTCTTTATCATGTTGACATCGTTTGCCACCACCTGTGCGCCAAGACCGAAATATGCGGCGGCGCCAATACCTCCAAGGCATAGCATCGATACTGTGATTGACAACGCAATCGCAAGAGATATTATTTTTTTCATTTTGACCATTCCTTTCCAATTTTACTGATAACGATATTTTAACCCGGGGCAAACATTTTATGCGGCAAAAACATTTATTTCCCCCACAAAATACTTGAAATAGTCGAAAAAAGTTGATATAATAATGTTGATAAAAAAACAGAGGAAAAAAGATGAGCCGTATCGAAAAAAATGAGGTCATAAAAGGCAGAATTGAAGAGGTCGTCTACCGTAATGAGAACAACGATTACACCGTGCTTGAGATAGCCGACGGTGATGATAATCTCATTTGCGCGGTAGGCGTTATGCCCATGGCCTTTGAGGGCGAGTTGGTTACTCTTAGCGGCAGATGGACCTATCATAAGGAATTTGGTAAGCAGTTTGCCTTCGATTCCTTTGACAAGAGCCTGCCAGACGATATTGACGGAATTTTCAAATATCTTTCATCGGGCACTATCAAGGGCATAGGGCCGGTGACGGCGCTGAAGATAGTGAACCGTTTTGGTGTGGATAGCTTTGACGTTATAGAGCATCGGCCGGAGTGGCTTGCGGACATTTCGGGAATAACCAGGAAAAAAGCCGCAGCTATCTCTGAGTCCTTCCGTCAGCAATCGGGAGCTCGTGGCGTAATGATGTTTTGCAAGGACTATATGGGTGTCGGTGAGATTGCTAGGGTTTATAAGCGGTTTGGCGCTGGTGCAGTAGGGCTTATTAAAGAGAATCCTTACATTTTATGCGACGGCGAGCTTGGAATTCCTTTTGCCAAGGCTGATGCTATAGCAAAGAGCCTGGGTACAGACCCCGAATCCGAGAGCCGCATACTCAGCGGCATCAACTATTTACTTTCTCATATTGCATCGTCAAGCGGACATACATGCTGTCCGGAGGGGGATGTTGTTTCCTCCGCATCCTCGCTGCTTGAAATAAGCGAGGGGACTGTTGCTAATGCGATAAACCGCTTGCTTGACAGGGGAGATCTGGCTTCCTATAAAATGGGCAACGTTAATTATATAATGACATCAGCCACCGCAGAGCAGGAGGATGTTGTTGCCCGTGGTATACGCCGTATATCCGAATCCTACGTTCATTTTGGCGTAGGTGACATCAGCGCTCTTATCGAAAAGGTGGAGGGCAGTCTTAACATCAGCTTTGCACCTCTGCAAAGGGAGGCCCTCTTTGCTTCTTTGGACAACGGCATTATGATACTTACCGGAGGCCCCGGTACGGGTAAAACCACCGTAGTTAAGGCTATGCTTTCTATATTCAAAAGCGTCGGCCTTAAGACCGTTCTTGCGGCCCCCACAGGCCGAGCCGCTAAGAGGATGAGTGAGGCTACCGGCGAGGAGGCCAAGACCGTGCATAGAATGCTGGAGATGGAGAGAACGACCGACGGCAGTATCAGATTCTGTCGTAACGAGCGTAATCCGCTTAATGAGGGAGTAATCATAGTAGACGAGGCATCTATGCTTGATCTTTCGCTTACCGCCGCTATGATCAGCGCTATGAAAAGGGGAGCGAGGCTGATTCTTATCGGTGACTCTGATCAGCTACCCAGCGTTGGCGCAGGCAATGTCTTATCTGATCTTATTTCGTCCGAAAGAATAAGAACGGTCAGACTGACTGAAATATTCCGCCAATCAGAGCAGAGCCTGATTATTACCAATGCTCACAGAATAAACGAGGGCGTATCTCCGTTGCTTAATGTAACTGACAGTGACTTTTTCTTTGTAAAAAGAGAGAGGGAAGGCGATATTGCCGAAACCATCTGCTCGCTTATAGACGAGAGATTGCCTAGAACCTACGGTAAGGACATAAAGGATAAAATCCAGGTTATTACTCCGTCCAGAAGGGGTGTTGCAGGTGTAGATGTAATGAACGAGGTTTTGCAGGCAAGGCTTAATCCTCCTGCTAAGTTCAAGCGTGAAAGGTCATCTCACGGTACAGTATTCCGTGAGGGCGACAGGGTAATGCAGATTGTCAATAATTACGATATTGAATGGGAGAAAAACGGCGCCACAGGTGTTGGACTTTTCAACGGAGATATCGGAGTTGTTGAGCGCATTGATTATAGCGATGAAACCGTGTCGGTCAGATTTGATGATAAGGTCGCGCAGTACAGCTACGATATGCTGGAGGAGCTGGAGCTTGCTTATGCAATTACCGTTCACAAAAGTCAGGGAAGCGAATATCCTGTTGTTATAATCCCTATGTTCTCCTGCGCACCGATGCTGATGGCAAGAAATCTTCTGTATACCGCCGTCACCAGAGCGAAGAGTATGGTCATCCTTGTTGGCAGATCTGACCTGCCTCGCAAAATGACAGAAAATAATCGTTACGTATTAAGATTTACATCGCTAAAAGACAAAATTTGTGATTATATTTAAAAATATACTTGAAATTTCTATACAAATGTAGTATAATATCTTGTACCTGTATAATTATGGGGTAAAATTCACTTGAAAGGATGACGGCATGGTTACTAAAATCGGTCTTGATTTAGGTTACGCCAATATTACCGTAAGCGATACTGCGGCCGGTATATACCGTGAGCAGTCTGTTGCTCTCATAGATAAAGACAGCCGTCGTATCGTTTCGGTGGGTCTTGATGCTATTGAGCATGCAGAGGAGTTTAGTGATCGAGCGTTGCTCGTCAGACCGTTTAAGAACGGCTTGTTATTTGACAGACAGATAACCCAGAGCATCGTTTCCAAGGTCATCGGCTCTGTTCCTCAGGGTGAGCGTCTCCGCTGTGTAATTGGTATACCCTCTGATCTGGTTTCCAAGCAGGAGAAGGATATCTTTAATATCCTTGCAGATTCGGGTATCACAGAGTGCTATGCTGTTAACCGTGCGGCGGCTGCCCTTATTGGTGCAGGCGGTAATCCCAACCAGAGCGTTATTTCTGTCAACGTTGGCGCTTCTGCAACCGAGATTGCTATCTTCCACAACGGTGAAGTTACCTATACTTCTAGAGAAATGGTTGGCGGTGAGGATTTTGATAAGGCCGTTAAGCATTATATAGGCGAGCAGGGTGGAGTAAACCTTTCTCTTTCTGTTGCCCGAGCTATTAAGGAGCAGCTTGGCTCTGTTTGGCACGGCAAGGAGGAGGGAAGTATTGATATCGAGGGTACTCTCGCTCTGACCGGAAATAGCGTAAAGATGACTATCACTTCCGAGGATATAGTTGGTGTGTTTGAGAAGCCTCTTTACCGACTTCTCATGGCTGTTGCCAATGCTATTAAAAAGATACCCCTTGATCAGGTTGAGAGCGTTTTTGCCAATGGTATAGTATTAACAGGTGGCGGCTCGATGCTTCATGGCTTGGATCTGATGATGAGCAAGATCTTGGGCGTTTCAGTAAGACAGCCCTCCGATCCTATTGACTCTGTAGCCAAGGGACTTTCTCTTATTAATGCGAGAATTCCCGTCAGGGGCAAGGCAGTGAAGAAAAACGTTACTAATATTCTTGCTAGTTATTATAAGGAATAAATAAAATAAAGGAATGATACATATGAAAAAGGATTCTCTTTTCGTTAAAGTAATGGCGGCTGTTCTTGCCGGCTTAATGCTTGTAAGCGTTGTTGCAGTTGCCCTCATTTACTTCTTTGCTTAATTAAAAAAAAGCGCTCTCTGCATTGTGTGCAGAGAGCACTTTTTTTATTGTAAGCACACCGGGGGAGGGAAGTGGATTTTTTGCAAAATCAGACCGACCGATTCGCCCTTTTTGATGAAAATATACTTTTCCGTTCGGGTATATCAGAGCTGTTGACGTATGTGGAAAAGTTACGTCAAAACGAAAGAATCGTCATTTTTAGCCCACCTCTAGTGTTGAAAACTTTTTGTGAGAAAGTATACTATTCCGATAAATGACACAAAATCGTGCACAAAAATCGAAAAATAACAGAAAAATGACATAAATGTTATGTTGAAAATTCATTTTTGGTTTTGCGGAAAAATATAAGATAAATATATTCCCCCAATTTAGCGGACGGAAAAATATACTGGTTGAACTTATAAACATTTTTTCAAAAGAGATGTTGAATACATAAGAATAAAAAAAGCGGAGCGCATGTGCGCTCCGCCAAATGATTTTTAATTATCTCTTCTTGTTCTTAACGATGCACTGATATGTGCCGCCGTAAATAGCGTCGTAGCTGGAGGGCTCGGACTTGGGAGCTTCAGCAGCTACAGGCTCCTCTGCTTTTCCGAATACGTCGTCAACAGAGGGGGTGTGGGATACGGGAGCCTGAGGAGCAACTGGAACCTCTGCTACAGGAGTACGAGTAGCCTTGCTTACATCGGGCTTCTTAACGTCAGCGTTCTCAGCGATGAAGCCGGTAGCGATAACGGTTACACGCATCTCGTCCTGAAGAGTAGGATCGAATGCAGCACCCCAAATGATGTTTGCATCGGGATGAGCCTCTTCATAGATCATGTTAGAAGCAGCATCGATCTCATCGAGCTGAATATCCTCGGAAGCAGTGATGCTTACGAGCACGCCGGTAGCACCGGTGATGTTGGTCTCAAGAAGGGGAGAGGAGATTGCCTGCATTGCAGCAACCTGAGCCTTGTCAGTACCCTTAGCAGCGCCAACGCCCATGTGAGCATAGCCTGCGTTCTTCATGATGGAGGTAACGTCAGCAAAGTCAAGGTTGATGAAGCCGGGAACGTTGATAAGCTCGGAAACGGACTGAACACCGCGGCGAAGAACGTCGTCTGCGATCTCAAATGCGTTTGCGAGAGTGATGTGAGTATCCTCAACCTGCTTAAGTCTTTCGTTAGGAATTACGATGAGAGAGTCAACGTACTTGGAGAGCTCTGCGATACCAGCCTCAGCCTGTGCATATCTTCTCTTGCCCTCAAAGGAGAAGGGCTTAGTAACGATACCAACAGTAAGAATACCCATTTCCTTAGATGCCTTTGCGATTACGGGAGCTGCACCAGTACCGGTACCACCGCCCATACCTGCGGTAATGAATACCATGTCTGCGCCCTGAAGAGCATCGCGAACGATCTCAATAGACTCCTCTGCGCTACGCTTACCAACCTCGGGATTAGCGCCTGCGCCCTTACCGTGGGTAACCTTGTCACCGATAACAATCTTCTTAGCTGCGCAAGAGGTATCAAGCGCCATGCTGTCGGTGTTTACTGCGATGAACTCAACACCGCGAATATTAGTGGAAATCATACGGTTAACAGCATTGTTACCGCCGCCGCCGACGCCGATAACCTTAATGTTAACGCCACTGTCATATACCTGTTCAAAATCGAATTCCATTATTTTTTCCTCCGTGATTTTCTACATATAGTGTAATTGTTTATTAATTTTTACCTCTTATAGTATATCATAAGGAATATATATTTTCAATAGATTTGTAATAATTAACAGAATTTCTTTAATACGGCATATAAAATAGGGCAGATTTTTCCAATCTCGGAAAAATGTATTTTTTTGTCGAAAAAATAGAAAAAAGCGGCTAAAAAGCCGCCTTTTTATTACCATATTTTAGCAAAAACAGTTCTTTTGCTATGGTTTTTGCTGAATTTGGCTTAGAAAGAGCTCTTAATGTTTTTGCCCTGTTTTTTCTGCCGAATTTATCGAAATTTAGTCTTTTTAACTCCTCGATCAGTAATTCTGTTGTTAATTTGCCCTCTTCTATCATTGTGGCTGCTCCACGCTCACTGAGGTGCAAAGCATTCTTGTATTGATGATTATCCGACACGTTTGGCGAGGGGATTAATATGGCTGCAACTCCTACCTGCTGAATCTCTGACAGCGTCATAGCGCCGCATCTGCAGACCACTATATCTGCCGCCCTCAGAGCGGTCGGCATATCCTCAATGTAGGGTAAAATTTTGCATCCTCCGTTTTTAGAATTTATATATCTTGCCTCTGCTTCATTGTAATATCTTTTACCGGTTGCATGGATGTGTCTTATTTCTTTTTCCACCAGAGAGTAGCTTTTGATTGTGTCTAATATAACCTTGTTTAGCTTTTCTGCCCCGATGCTTCCGCCGAAGGAAAGAATCATCAGCTCGCTATCCTTTAGACCGTAAATCCGCCTTGCCTGAGCTCGGCTTATTTTGTTAAAGTCACATCTCAGAGGATTTCCTGTAGTTATGGCTTTTGCCTTTTTGGTTATATATTTTTTAGTTTCATCGGAATTTAGAAACACCTTATTGCATTTTCCTGCGAGCATTCTTGTCGTTAATCCCGGGGTAATATTTGATTCGTGCAGGGCGGTTGGAATATTCATTTTTTGTCCGGAAGATATTATCGGCCAGCAAACGTAGCCACCGGTTCCTAAAATTACGTCCGGTGAAAAATCATTGATAATTCTTGCTGCATACCCCCGTGCCTTTAGAGCGAGGTATACGCTTTTTAAGTTGGTCAATGAAAGTGATCTCCTAAGTCCCTGTATTTTTATTGTCTTTAGCTTAAAGCCTGCCTTGAGTATTGCTTCATTTTCAAGACCGCCCTCACGCCCGACAAATAGAATCTCTGCATTCGGATCTGTACATTTTACCTCTTCGGCTATTGCTATTGCCGGATTAATATGACCAGCAGTTCCGCCGCCGCATAATAAAAGCCTCATTTGCACCTCTTATTTTTGTATTGTTGCATGTCTTGATATTGACAGAATTATTCCCATTTCAAAAAACAGCATGACCAATGACGATCCTCCGTAGCTGAAGAAGGGGAGTGATATTCCGGTGTTGGGGATTGTGTTTGTCACAACGGCGATATTCAATAAAACCTGTACAGCCATTTTTATGCATATTCCAAGACAAACAAGTCTTGCAAAGCTGTTTTCTGCACGCATAGCTATCAGACATCCCCTGTATACCAGAAAGGCAAAAAATAACAAAGCAACAGCTGCGCCAATCAGTCCCAGCTCTTCGCACAGTATGGCAAATATCATATCGTTTGCCGGCTCTGAAACGTAGCAATGCTTTAAAATACTGTTTCCGTATCCAACGCCAAATATACCGCCCGAGCCTATTGCCATCAGCCCCTGCAGTGTTTGCCAGCCGCCTGTTAGCTTGTATTTTTCGGGATCCTGCCATACCGTTATTCTGTCCTTGGTGTAATCTGTAAACAAGGCAAGGCAGGTGACTCCGGCTACACCAACTCCGCAAAACGCCGATATGTACCTTGGGTCGGGCCCCGCAGCGAGAATAAGTATAAGGCCGATAGCTCCCAGTATGATTATACAGGATAGGTGCTTTTGCAGCATGACGAGAACTATAGGAACAAAAATTATAGCGCACGGAATGATCGTTCCGTAAATAAAGATATTTCTTTTACTTTTTCTATCGGTTGCATTGCTTTCATATTTTGAGAAGTAAAGCGCCAGCATCATGACTATTGACAGCTTGGCAATTTCTGAGGGTTGGATTGTTATTGGGCCTATAGATATCCACCGCTGCGCTCCGTTGCCTACAAATCCAACCGCAAGAACTAGGACAAGCAGGAAAATTGTCAAGGCATAAAGATGCGGCGTGTATTTTTGATAAAGACGGTAATCTATGTGAGATGCGATATACATTACCGCCAAGCCGAGTATTAGCCATACTGTCTGCTTTTTTACAAAATAAAGGCTGTCGCCGTATCTTGCTTCCGCATAGGCTACGCCTGCACTAAAAACCATCAGAGTGCCGTATGCGGCAACAAGAAGCACGGCGAGAAGAAAAAGTCCGTCAATTCTAGCTTGACCTGAAAGTCTGTTTTTTATTTTAATATTGATTCCGGAAAGGCTGTTTTTCATATCAGCTCCTAAAAGAAAATTACAAGGCAGGAGGCAACAGCAGTTAAAATAACCGCAAGAACGCATATTCGGTTTTCGTCAATACCGCATTTTTCCAAATGATGATGCAGCGGAGCCATTTTAAAAATACGCCTGCCGGTTAGCTTGAAGGAGATTACCTGTAAAATAACCGATATCCCCTCTATAACGTACACCGCACCCATAGGAATGATGCTTAATGGCTTATTGATAGTGAATGCGATTCCCACCGTCAGCGCACCGAGAAAAAGAGAACCGGTATCCCCCATAAAAATTCTGGCGGGATGACTATTGAAATACAAAAATGCAATTGCTCCGCCAATAAGCGATGCGGATATAAAAATGGCCGCAGACAGGTTAGGTGCGGCAAGCAGTATAAATGCCACTCCTATTGCAATCGCAACGCTTGTTGCAAGTCCGTCTATACCGTCTGTGAGGTTTGCGCAGTTTATTATTCCAAGCAAAAGAAAGATACAGGCAGGATAATAAAATATGCCGAGATCTACGTCACCAAAAAGAAAGTCAATCATTGTTCCGTCGGATAAAAAGTGCTGTCTTGCCATCAGAAATATTACCGAGATAATTGCTTGCAGACCCAATTTTTGCATCGGAGTCAGTCCGGCGTTCTTTTTTCTATACAGCTTCATTATATCGTCAAAAACGCCGACGGCGGAGTTTGCTATAGCGAATATAACGGTTATAAGTATATTCAATCCGGACTCGGTCTCGCGGCGGCTGTGTATTAGAAATATTGCATAGAAGGTCAGCACGGCCGAAATGGATATAACGAAGGCCAATCCGCCCATCGTCGGTGTGCCGCTCTTTTTGATATGCCATGAGGGACCATCCTCGTAAATTGGTTGCCTTGCACGGGCGGAGAGAAGGGGAACAAGCCTTGATTCTATAACTGCCGTTATGGCTAGTATAAGGGTAAATATAATAAGTAAAGCATAATAGCTCATAGCCTACATCCTTGCATTCTATTCTTTAAAAAAATGGTCTACCACACGCTCCAGCCTGATAGAGCGAGATGCTTTTAAAAACACCGTGTCACCAACAGAGCAGAGGAGCTTAATCTGTTCTGCCGTTTTTTCGGGTGATGACAGATCCGCATTGTGTATAATTCGCTCTATAGGAAAACCGTTTGATATTGCTCCCTTTGCAATATAACCGGCGTGGCTGCCAAACAAAAAAAGATAATCAAATACGTTCCTTGAGATATTTCTTCCAACGTTATAATGTATTTCCTCAGCCATGTCGCCAAGCTCTAATATATCACCCAGCAATAGATGCTTATGACCTGTTATCAATGCGCTCTCGGCAGATCTTATACATGCGATCATAGATTCGTATGATGCGTTGTAGCAATCCAGATAAAAATGTATTCCTTTTTTATAAATCGTTGTCTGCCTTGTATTATCGTTGGAAATTAAGGAAATCCCTCGCGAAACACTATCGGGATCAACGCCTGCTGATATTGCAATCGACAGTGCGGCGAGCAGGCATGACAGATGATGCTTTTCCATAAGCTTGAATTTTGATACGCAAAGCAGGTTTTGTTTATAATAGATAAGTATATCGTTTTTATCATCGGATTTTAAATAAAAGTCTGCGCCCGCATCCATGTCTGAAAAGCTATATGATGGTTCGTATTTTTTTAGCAGAGGCTCATCGTAGGGAAGTATCAGTATACCGTCACTCATGCCATACCTAATCTCCATTTTAGCGGCGACAATTTCCTCTCTGCTTCCCAGATTTCCTATATGTGCCGTACCTATATTCGTTATAAGAGCTATATTAGGGCACAAGCAGTTCGACATCCTGCTAATCTCTCCACGGTGATTCATTCCCATCTCCATCAGCAGAATCTCGGTATCCGCATCTGCAGAAAGTATGGACATAGGCATGCCTATTTCATTGTTGTAATTTCCGCTCGATGAATGCACCTTATACCGCGTGGATAAAAGTATTTTTGTAAACTCCTTGGTAGTGGTTTTTCCTACACTACCGGTTATTGCTATCTTATATAATATATTAGGAAGTTTTTTTGCATAGTAGGATGCCAGATTTAAAAGCGCATCAAGGCTGTCGTTACAGATTATATCAGAGTCTTTGCTTGATGAAAGAGTGTACGCACCAAGCATTCTTGCGGTGGATAAAAAGTCCTCTCCGTTATAATTCTTACCCTTTATTGCAATAAATAAATCACCCTTTTGTAAATCTCTGGTATCTGTTGAAATGTTTGTTATTAAAGCATCATTGCTTTGATTTAATATCGATTGCGTTGCCCTTGCTATTTCCGAGAGCTGCATTGGTATGCCCAGACGAATGCGCATATCAGCCAGCTCCGTTTCGTTTAGTCAGCGCCGCATTGACAATTTCTTTTTCAACAAAGCGGTGATAACCGTCCTTGTCTATATTGTATTCCTCCGGCCCTTTTCCAATTATGGCGACTATATCTCCGTCCTCTGCGCCGAGGATGGCGGAAAATATAGCATTTTCACGGTTTTCCTTTATTTCATACGATCCCTTTTCAAATCCAGCTATAATATCCGATATAATATCCTTCGTGCTTTCATTACGTGAGTTGTCTGCCGTTAGTATAATTCTATCTGCATATTTTTCGGCAATATTAGCCATTCTTGGTCGCTTTGATTTATCTCTGTCGCCGCCACAGCCGAATACAACGGTAAGCCGTCCTCCCTTTTTTTGCCTCGACAGTTCGCGCAATATAGTGTCAAATGCGGCCGAGGTATGTGCATAATCTATTATTACCGAAATTTTGTCGTTTATTATCTGGTATCTGCCTGCAACACTCTCTGATTCGGCCAGTATGTTTTTGACACGGCAGGGCGGGCAACCCATATCAATACATACAGCCGCCGCCAGCATAGAGTTATAACAGTTATATTCTCCCGCTATCGGTAATCGCATTTTAAACGAAAAGCCATCGCCGTGATATGTATACTCTATACCGTCAAATCCCAGGTTGCGTATATTGCTTGCCCATACGTTTCCCTTCCAAAGAACGCCGCATGATATTTTTCGTCCTTCGTACAGATTAAGGGCCTTTTGGCCGTATCCGTCATCAATATTGATAATTGCGGCTTTACATCTATTGATCAGCCGCATTTTAGCACCGAAATATTCTTCCATGCTTTCGTGAAAATCCAGATGCTCGGGAGAAAGATTGGTGAATATTCCGTAGTCAAAAATTAAGGGCTCAACCTTGTCTAGGGTAAGCGAGTGGCTTGATACCTCCATAACTATAACGTTACATCCGTCCTCCACCATTTGTCGCATGGATTGATAGAGCAGGGGCGGATCGGGCGTAGTCATTGAATAATTATGTCCGTTAATCCTTCTTCCGTCACTTTCAATCATTCCCGTGCCGATAAAGCCAACCCTATATCCCAGGGAGGACAGTATTCGCTTTATCAAGGTAGCGGTGGTTGTTTTTCCGTTGGTTCCGGTCACTCCAATTATTTTAACAGAGCTTAATTCTGCTTTTTCATATCTATAAAAGGCTCTTGCGTAGGCTAAGCGTGGGTTGGTCACCCTTATGGTGGGGATTCCACAAGGAACGTACGCCTCCGTATCGCAGATAACAGCCAAAGGCCTTGCCGGGTATTCTTCCTGCTTTGGGGCACGCTTGGAGTTGGGAATTACAAGCACGTCACCATCGCAAATAGATTGCACCCTGTCACTTAGACGATTAAACTCGGTGCTGTCGTTTATTTCCGAAACAATGTATTCTTCTCTTGATATAATGTCGGATATTTTCATCTCTTCTCCTTTTTGTTAATCCTCAAAGCTGTTGTTAATAGCTCGGATTGTAATTATGCTGCCTCGCTTAACACGCTCCCCCTGGGGCAGGGATTGCTCGATAATTATATCCATGGCATCGGGAGAGCTGGCGCTTGCGCCGGCAAGCCTTACATTCAGGCCTGCGCCCACGGCCACTCTTATAGCCTCTACCGTTGTCAATCCAACAAGGCTTGGAACGCTTACGTTATCATCCTCGATATCCGAGGTATACAAAATTATTTTTGACAGCGCAATCGTCAGAGTGTCATTTCCGTTGGGTGTTTGTCTTATAACGGTATCTCCGTCGCCGACTATTTCATATTCCAGCTTCAGCTTTTTTAGCTTATCGACTACGGTGTTTATGTTCATTCCCACATAGTTTTCGACGGTTGTATTAACTATATCGGAATTTGATCTGTATTCAAAGTAGGGAAGCAGCTTTTCCATCAGCATTGAAATGTATGGGGCGGCGACCACGCTTCCGTATTTTACGTTTGACGTAGGCTCATCTACAACTATTATCATAGATATTCCTTCATCCTCATTAATCGAATATGCCACGGTAGATCCGATTCTCAGGTATGAATTTCCGTTTTCATCGAGTATATCAAATTTTTGCGATGTGCCTGTTTTTGCCGCGATATCGTATCCCGCGACCCCTGCGTTCTTTGCTCCTCCGTCACCGCTTACGCCGTCTATCAATATCTTGGATACCGTGCCTGCGACCTCCGCTGAAACGACCTGTCTTTTAATCTCGGTCTGATGCTCAGATACAACTCTGCCCTTAGAGTCGATTATTTTTTCTACGAGATATGGGGCTATCAGCCTTCCTCCATTAGCTACGGCGGATATTGCGGTCAGATGGTTTATAATTGAAACCTTAAACCTCTGGCCGAAGGATGCGGTCGCCAGCTCTGTTGTTCCGATGCCTTCTTCCTTATGAAATATGGTAGATGCTTCACTTGGCAGATCAATACCGCTTTTTTCAAAATAACCGAACCTTTCTACATAGTCGTAAAAGCTACCGGCTCCGATGCCCTCTGCCAGCGTCATCATACAGGGGTTACAGGACATTTGCAGTCCGTAGGCCAGGTTAAATCCCGATCCGTGTCCGGTTGTTTTGTGGCATTTTATTCTCCATCCGCCTACCTGCTTATATCCGCTGCAGGAAAATTTGCTGTTAATGCTTGCTACTCCGAGGTCCAGGGCTGCCGATACTGTGACAATCTTAAATGTTGAGCCGGGCTCATAGGTTTCGCTTACCGCCTTGTTAGACCACATTATCTGCATAAGCTCGTTTTTGTAAGCCTTATATTCATCTGTCCCAACAATAAGCCCCGAGTTGTTTAGCTTTTTCTGTGATTCCTCATCCAGCGCAAAGGGATCGTTTGGGTCAAAGGGAGTTGTCGTTGCCATGGCAATTATAGCGCCGGTTTTTGTGTTCATTACTATTCCGCACACTCGGTTTTGCGCACCGTGATTTACCCTTGCCATCTCAATAACAGCCTCCAGCTCGGATTGAACATAGGAATCTATGGTTGTTACTATGCTGTATCCGTCCTCGGCAGGGAAGTAGTCGGAGTATTCGGTATCCAGCGCACGGCCGCCCGCATCCTTTGCATATACGTAATAGCCGTCTGTTCCGGACAGGATATCGTCATAGTAATACTCCAGACCGTATAATCCTTGGTTATCAGCGCCTGTAAAGCCCAGAACGTGTGCGGCCAGAGTGCCTCCGGGGTAGTAGCGTGAGCTTTCTGCCTCGGTGAAAACAAGGCTTTCAAGCGACCCTTCACGAATAAAATCTATAGTTTTTTTGTATTCATCCTCAGAGGCATCCTTTTTTATTGTAACGTCAAGCACGGATGATGAACGTAGCTTTTCGTACAGGGATGTACTGTTTAGCGAAAGTATTGGAGCAAGGCCGTCGGCAATTATTTTACAATAGTCCTTGCCGCTGCTTTTTTCAGCAGCCTTAATATCTCTTGTCGATACGAATATTCTCCATACCGTGTTGCTTTTTGCCAGCGTATTCATATTACTGTCGTATATTATTCCGCGCTCGGCCTTCAGCGCAGATGAGGTAGTGACCTGATCATAGGTTTTTTCACGGTAGTAATCGTATTTCAGGTAGCTCAGTTGGAATATATTGAATAGAAGGTAGGCTGCAAGCAAGGAAAATATCAGCAGAATTGCGGTAATTCTCAGATGCGTAGTCCTTTTTACTTTATCGTTCATTTTGCTTTCCTCGAAAATAAAAAAATATAGCGACAGACGCAATGTCCATCGCTATATTTTATTGGTTATTTGATTTGATTATGAGGAATATTTCAAATTATTCGAAATCAACCTCTGCGCTTGCCATCATCTCACCGGCCTCGGATGTCTGATGATATCCTTCGGATGCGGTGGTAGAGGTAGAAAGAGCTCTTGCACCTACGAGAGCAAAGGAGAGCACGAATGCACATGCAACGCTTGCGGTAAGGAAAGCGGAGGCAGATGCACGGAAGGGGAATGCTCTGATGGTTTTATCCTTTACAGGGGGCTGCTTAATGGTGAGCTTCTCATTTACGAAGGAAACAAGGCTGGAAACTGCGGTTTCATTCTTTACAACTGCGGTCTGAACTGCAACGGGGAGAGAAGCGGACGGAGTTCTGCCGCCTGCCTTCTTAAGCATGTATTCGCCGAGGGTATAAGATTCGTTATCCTCGGAAACGGTAAATCTCTGCTTCATATTCTCATAAAGTCTATCGTAATTATTGGTTGTCTGTGTCATTTTTCTAATCTCCTCTTACAATTTTTCCGCTACACGGAGCTTTGCGCTTCGGGAACGGGGGTTGATTTCTAATTCTTCTTCTGAAGGTAGTATAGGTTTTCTTGAAATTTCTTTAATAGCAGGCTTTCTGCCGCAAACGCATATGGGGAAGTCCTTGGGGCAGGTACATCCGCCGAGCAGTGATTTGTATGCCTGCTTAACTATCCTGTCCTCTAAAGAGTGGAATGAAATAATAGCTAATCTGCCACCCGGAACAAGATTTGTCGCCGCCGAATCAATTAAGGGCTTGATTGCATCAAGCTCGCCGTTAACCTCTATTCTGATTGCCTGGAAGGTTCTTTTAGCGGGGTGGGGGCCATCCGCTCTGGCTGCGCTTGGAATTGCGCTCTTTATTATTTCGGTAAGCTGGTGTGTTGTGGTTATTGGTTTTTCCTGTCGATATTTGCAAATAGCAGAGGCGATTCTGGGGGCGAATCTCTCCTCGCCGTAATCATAGATTATTTCTTTAATTCGATGCTCGGGATATTCGTTTATTATCTCATAGGCTGACAGGGGAGAGTCTGTATCCATTCTCATATCCAGCCTTGCATCATGCATATAACTGAATCCACGCTCGGGGGTGTCAAACTGATAGCTGCTGCAGCCGAGATCGGCAAGCACACCGCCGAGGTTGGTGATGTTGTACTCCTTAATAACGCTTTCGAGGCTTGAGAAGTTTTCGTTTACAAAGGTGATTTTGTCAAGATAGTCCTTAAGTCTTTCCTTTGCTGCCGCTATGGCATCCTTATCACGGTCAAAACAGATGAGGCGTGATGTGGGACCCAGTCGCTTTGCAATCTCGAGTGAGTGGCCACCGCCGCCAGTAGTGCAGTCGACGTATGTGTAACCATCTCTTATATTAAGTGCTTCAATGCACTCGAAAAGGAGAACCGATACGTGAGAAAATGTATTCATCAAAATCAATCGTCCTTCCCGTTATTATTTTAGAGTCCCTTGCTTAAGAGCAGAGCACGGATCTCATCAAGATCACGGTTAGCCTCACGCTCTTCCCAAAGCTCCTCGGACCAGATGTTGATGGTGTTGATTGTACCAACGAACACTACGTCTTTAGTAAGTTTTGCATGACCGATAAGCTTGTCGTTAAGAAGGATTCTGCCGCTTCCGTCGGGAGTACATTTCTGAGCGATGGACATAAAGTATTCTTTAGCCATTGCACTTGTTGTGTTAGGGAGCTCGTTGAGTCCCAGAAGGAATTTTTCCCACTCCGCTTCGGTGTACATGGTAAGGCATTTGTCAAGGCTTCTGGTAACGTAGAATGTGTCGCCAAGCTCTTCGCGATACTTGTTGGGAACGAGTATTCTTTTTTTAGTATCCAACGAATAAACGTATGAGCTAATAAAAGCCATTGCGGTATGCCTCCTTCTTTTTTCTTTGATTTTTGGGTTTGTCGGGGATGCGTTCAACACAAAGTTGCACTAATCGCACACAAATCCCCACTTTTTCCCACGCCTATATTATATAACATACATTTAAAAAAATCAAGGGGTTTTTCAAAAAAAATTCACAAAAATTCCAAAATTTTTTACTTTTTTTGACTGTTTTTTCAAAAATATTAGCAAAAAGTAAAAAAAGTCTTTCATTTTACATTTCTTTGTGCTAAAATGTATATAAAATGATGCAAAAGTCGGTCGGAATCTATGAAAAAACGGTTTCAAGATTACACTTGATTTTATCGACTTTTCCCACTTTGATATCAAAATTGTACCGGCGGAAAGGAAAATAACGGGATGAATATGTCAAACAGACCTCATATTACGGCTATAATTCTTGCCGGCGGATGTGGCAGCCGCATGAGCGACAGTATAACAAAGCAGAGAATTCTTATATGTGGTAAAAGCATACTTTATCATTCTGTAAAGGCCTTTTCAGAGTGCGATATGATCGATTCGATTGTGGTTGTTAGCAGGGAGGATGAAATAAAGTGGGCGAAAGTGGAGCTTGCTGAGTTTGGTAAGCTTTTTGCTGTCGTTTCCGGAGGTATAACCAGGGCCGAGTCGGCAAAATCGGGTTTCCTTTCAATTCCCGACGAGGCGGATTTTGTGGCAATCCATGATAGCGCAAGGTGCCTTATCACCAAGGAGCAAATAACCTCCGTTGTTGAAAAGGCCATTATTTATAGAGCCGCAACTGCTTGTACTGCCGTGTCTGATACTTTAAAGCTGGTCGGCCAGGATAGCTTTATTTCTAAAACTATGCCCAGGGGTGGACTTGTCTGTGCGCAGACGCCACAGGTCTTTGACAGAGCGCTTTATGCTGACGCTCTTTCGAAAATAGGCCTTGACGAAAGTATAACAGACGATAATATTATTATTGAGAGACTAGGTGAAAAAATATACCCTGTCGAAACCGGAAGGCAGAATATAAAAATAACCACATCGGATGATTTGTCCTTTGCAGAGTATATTATCGAGAGGAGAGGGGAAATGAGCGAAATAAGAACGGGTCACGGCTATGATGTTCATCGCTTCGCAGAGGGCCGCAGGCTGATCCTCGGCGGGGTAGAGATAGCCCATAGCAAGGGGCTTCTCGGACACTCGGATGCAGATGTTCTTACCCATGCAATAATGGATTCGTTACTTGGTGCATGCGCTCTCGGAGATATAGGAAGGCACTTTTCGGATAGCGATGAAGCCTACAAGGATATTTCCAGCATGGTGCTGCTTGACAGAGTGGGTGAAATGATAAAATCCCGTGGCTTCAGTATTGTAAATATCGATGCGACGCTGGTTATGCAGTCGCCGAAGGTAGCAGGATTTATCGATGAAATGGTCCATAATATTGCGAAAATCCTGAAGATAGAGCAGGGCAGAATTAATATTAAGGCTACAACAGAGGAGCGTCTCGGCTTCACCGGAAGCGAGGATGGCGCCGCTGCTCATGCTGTTGCAACAGTAAAAAAATAAGGGGTGAAAAATCACCCCAATCCATAGGCGGATTTCCAACGTGAGATGTAAACGTCTTTCGCTTTAATGTCGGCGCTGGCTATCCTGACCGTTATAGGCCACACTAATGTGGCTCCGTATTATATTATGAAAAAAAGAAAACTTGTGTCACTGATTTGTGGTGGAAAGGATTTGTTATGATTAAAATTTCTCCATCTGTTTTGGCTGCCGATCTGTCAGATTTGGCTGCGGAGGTTGCTGATATTAAGCGTTGCGGAGCAGATATGGTTCATCTTGACGTAATGGATGGCAATTTTGTTACTAATATCAGCTTTGGTTTGCCTGTTATTCAGTCGCTTAGAAAAAAGAGCGATATGATTTTTGACGTTCATCTTATGATAGACAAGCCCGAGAGATATGCAGCTCGTTTTATCGATGCCGGGGCAGATATCCTGACCTTCCATATTGAGGCGTGTGATAATCCTGTGGAGCTGCTTGACGAGATACGCTCTCAGGGGGTAATGGCAGGTATATCGGTAAAGCCTGCTACTCCTATCGAGGAGGTTTATACTCTCCTTGATCATTGTGATATGGTGCTTGTTATGACTGTAGAGCCTGGGTACGGTGGACAAAAGCTTATACCCGAAACAATAGAAAAAGTAAGAAAACTCAAGGCAGAACTTAAAAAAACGGGTCACTTCATTGAGATTCAGGTCGACGGCGGAATTAATGATACAAATGCGGGTGAGCTAATCTCTGCGGGAGCAAGCATTCTCGTTGCAGGCAGCTCGGTGTTTGTCGCTTCTGACAGAGCAGCCGCTATTAACGCTCTTCGTTGTAATGCTTAATCCACACGTTGTAATATGTTTTGCTTGCAATATAGGCGGGGAAGTATATAATCCCCGCTTTTTATTATCAAAAAAATCAAGTTTTAATTAAAAAAGCAATAATGAACATCAAAAAAATTAAGGCATTTATTAAGTTATTCTTTTATAATTAAAGTGTATAATTAAAATAAAAGGAAGGACTTTTATTATGAATTTCAACAAAAAGCAAAGAACAGAGCGAGTTATTCAGTTTGGTGAAGGCGGATTTCTCCGTGGTTTCGTTGACTGGATGCTTCAGAAGGTGAATGAAAACTCCGATTTTGACGGTAGCGTTGTAGTTGTTCAGCCCATAGAGCAGGGTATGTGCGATATGCTTTCTGCTCAAGATTGCGTTTATACTCAGGTAATAAGAGGCGTAGAGGGTGTTGATACAACTATAGTTGATGTTATATCCAGATGTGTTAAGCCCTATGAGGACTTTGAAAGCTATATTGCACTTGCAGAGCAGCCTGAAATGCGCTTTATTGTTTCCAATACAACCGAGAGTGGAATAGTATTTTCTGCCGATGATAAGATTACTGATGCTCCTCCCAAGAGCTTCCCGGCAAAGCTTACCTTGCTTCTCAAAAAGCGCTTTGATCTCGCTCTTTCCGGATTTGTTTTCCTTCCTTGCGAGCTTATTGACAGAAATGGCGATAATCTTAAAAAGTGCATACTTCAGTATGCTGATCTTTGGAATCTCGGTGACGGATTCAAGGCTTGGATAGAAAACGAGAATATTTTCACTAATACTCTTGTTGACCGTATTAATACCGGCTATCCCAGGGGCGAGGACCTTGGCCTTGGTTATGAGGATAATATGGTTAATACTGCGGAGTTCTTCCATCTTTGGGTTATTGAAACCGATCATGATCTTGACAGCGAGATCCCCTTCAGCAAGACCGATCTCAACGTTATTATCACTCCTGATAAGCTTGAGATGTATCGCACCAGAAAGGTAAGGATCCTTAACGGTGCTCACACCTCTCTTGTTCCTTATGCGCTTCTTAGCGGACTTGATACCGTTAAGAGTTGCCTTGATGATGCTGTTATGAGTGAGCATCTTAAGAAGTGCGTGTTTGACGAGATCATTCCTACCCTCGATCTTCCTCGTGACGAGCTTCTTTCTTACGCTAACAGTGTTGTAGAAAGATTCAGCAATCCATATATTAATCATTATCTTTCTGCTATCGCTCTTAACTCGGTATCCAAGTTCAAGGTAAGAGTACTTCCTTCAATTCTTGAATACATCAAGAGATACAACAGGATGCCCGAGACTCTTATCTTTGCCTTTGCAAAGCTTATAGAGTTCTATAAGACCGATATGACTAACGATGATGCGGCCGTGGTTGAGTTTATGAGAACACACGGCACTGCGGATATTCTTGCAAACGAGTCGCTTTGGGGACAGGATCTGTCCTTCCTTACTGACGAGGTAGAGAAGTATGTTAATAAATAAACTTGACAACGTAGATATCAACCTTGAGGACGGCCACAAGTATGCCCTCCGTGATATTAAATGCGGTGAGGATATTATCAAATACGGCAATCCCATAGGACACGCTATCTGCGACATAAAGAAGGGCGAGCATGTACATACTCATAACGTAAAGACCAATCTTTCTGGCAACCTTGAGTATAGCTACGAGCCTAAATTCCATGATACCCCCACCGTAGACAGCGACCGTACCTTTATGGGCTACGTTCGTGAGAGTGGCGATGTAGGTATCAGAAATGAGATTTGGATAGTAAATACCGTTGGTTGCGTAAATAAGATTGCACAGCAGCTTTCTGCACTTACCGGCGCGAGAAACTTCCCGCATCCCTTCGGTTGTTCTCAGCTTGGCGATGACCAGACTGTTACACAGCTCGTTCTCAAAGGCCTTGTAAATCACCCCAATGCCGCAGGCGTGCTTGTGCTTGGCTTGGGCTGCGAAAATAATAATATTGACGTTTTCAAAAAGGTGCTGGGCGAGTACAATCCCGATAGGGTAAAGTTCCTTAACACTCAGGATCACGATGATGACGTTGCCGCAGGTGTGGCACTTATCAACGAGCTTAAGGAGTATGCTGCAAAATTCGAGCGTACGCCTGTGCCTGTTTCCAAGCTTCGCATTGGTCTTAAGTGTGGTGGAAGCGACGGTTATAGCGGCATTACTGCTAATCCACTTGTGGGCAGACTCTCTGACATGGTGATTTCTCACGGCGGCAGCTGTGTACTTACCGAGGTACCGGAGATGTTCGGTGCAGAGCATTTGCTTATGCAGAGATGTGAGAGTGAGGCGGTGTTTGATAAGACTGTAAAGCTTATTAACGACTTTAAGGATTACTATACCAGACATAATCAGGTTATTTACGAAAACCCTTCACCCGGAAACAAGAAGGGTGGAATTACTACCCTTGAGGAAAAGTCCCTTGGCTGTGTACAGAAGGGCGGCCTTTCCAAGGTTGTTGATGTCCTCGATTACGGTGACGTGTTAACAAAGAACGGTTTGTCGCTTCTCAACGGTCCCGGCAACGATATTGTTGCTATTACCAACCTTACCGCTGCGGGCGTGCATATTATTCTCTTTACTACGGGTAGAGGAACTCCTGTCGGTGCTCCTGTTCCTACAGTAAAGATTGCTACCAATCACTCTCTTGCTGAGCGAAAGGCAAATTGGATTGATTTCGATGCATCTCCCACGCTTGAAGGAAATCCTCTTACCGACGAGCTCTTTGAGTACGTTATCAGCGTTGCAGAGGGCAGGGAAACCAGAAATGAGATAAACGATTACAGAGAAATTTCAATATTTAAGGACGGTGTAACACTATGAGTTTTATTAACGATAATTTTATGCTCAAGAACGAGCCTGCGAAGAAGCTTTACGCAATGGTAAAGGATCTTCCCATTATTGACTATCACTGCCATCTTTCTCCCAAGCAGATTGCAGAGAACTATCAGTTCAAGAATGCCTTTGATCTCTTCCTCGGCGGTGATCACTACAAGTGGCGTCAGATCAGAACCAACGGTGTTCCCGAGGAGTTCATCACCGGCGGCGCAGATGAGTATGAGAAGTTCAAGATGTTTGCTAAGACTCTTCCTCGTCTTATCGGCAACCCTCTTTATCACTGGACCCACCTTGAGCTTAAGAGATATTTTGATATCGATGAGACTCTTAACGAGGAGTCCTGCGAGAGAATCTGGAACAAGGTAAACGAGTGTCTTGCTAAGCCTGAATACCGTGCCCAGGAGCTTATTCGCCGTTCCAACGTTGAGATCATCTGTACAACCGACGATCCTGTTGATACTCTTGAGTATCACGCAGCACTTAAGGACTTTTCTACCAAGGTGCTTCCTACCTTCCGTCCCGATAAGGCTGTTGAGATCGGTAAGGATACCTTCATTCCTTATATCGAGTCTACCGGTGTTAAGTCTTATGATGAGCTTGTTTGTTGGATCAAGGCACGTATCGCATATTTCAATGACTACGGCTGCCGTCTTTCCGACCACGCTCTTGAGTACGTTCCCTTCGCAGTAGGCGATGCTAAGGCTGCCTTTGATAAGCGTATGGCGGGCGGCGAGCTTACTAAGGAGGAGATCGATTCCTTCAAGACCGCAATGCTTAAGGCTTGCGCAGAGGAGTACGTTAAGTACGACTGGGCAATGCAGCTTCACATCGGCGCTCTTCGTAACAACAACAAGAAGATGTATGAAAAGCTTGGTCCCGACACCGGCTTTGATTCTATAAACGATCTTTGCATTGCTGAGGATCTCGGCGCATTTATGAGCCACCTCGAGTGTGCTGATTGCCTTCCCAAGACCATTCTTTATACTCTTAATCCCAAGGACAACTATGTTCTCGGTACTATGCTCGGTTGCTTCCAGGGCGCAGGTGTTGCGGGCAAGATTCAGTTCGGCTCCGGCTGGTGGTTCAACGATCAGCGTGACGGTATGGAGGCACAGATGCAGGCTCTTGCAAATCTCGGTACTCTTTCCGCATTCGTTGGTATGCTTACCGATAGCCGTTCCTTCGTATCCTATCCTCGCCATGAGTATTTCAGACGTATTATGTGTAACCTCATTGGTAAATGGGTTGACGAGGGCGAGTATCCTGAGGATTATAAGGCTCTCGAGCAGATCGTAACAGGCATCGCTTATCATAACGCAAAGAATTACTTTAAGTTCTAAAAAAATTATCCCCGAGAAGATAAAAATTCTCGGGGATTTTTTGAAAAACCTATTGACAAATAGAAAATAGTGTGCTATAATATCAAATGTTCGCGGGAGTGGCGGAATCGGCAGACGCGCACGTTTGAGGGGCGTGTATCTTTGATGTACGGGTTCAAGTCCCGTTTCCCGCACCAGGTAAAGACCAGGATGAAAATCTTGGTCTTTATTTTTTTGCTATAGCAAGGTCTTTACCTGGATAGGGAACGGGACAGTTTTCAGGCAAGCCTTCAAACTTCTCGCTAAAAACGATTATCAATCGTTTTTTTAACGCTCGACATTTCCCGCACCAACAAGAAGGCAGACCAAATGGCCTGCCTTTTTTGTTGAGCGAAAACGGGACAGACTTCAGCTATCGCTTCAGTCTTCGTGCTAAAAACGATAATCAATCGTTTTCTTAACGCACGACATTTCCCGCATTAGGTAAGGGGTAAGGTAAATTTTAACTATTTTTTTATAGAAAAAAACGGTGAGGAAAAATCCTCACCGTTTCTCTATGTCATTTTTCGGCGTCAATGCCTCTTAATTTTTTCATATAAACCAACAGTTTTTTATTATTAAGTTTTAAACTTTTTAAATAATTTGATACTAAACTCTCGCACACAATGGATATAAAGTATCCTAACTTTAAAGAGGGAACACCTCTCACACTCTAAAAAAGAGTCGTATCAGTCGCATTTATATTAAGTTTTTTTGGCTGTTAGCTCAGCACACTTTGGGGGAACCTGCCGCTATGCACGAAATACTCGCTATTCCGCATCCTGCAAGGCGGCAGGCAGAAAAGTGATTCGGTTCTTCAGAATTGTGCATTGGCGTGTCCTCCATTTCTTAGATTTTTGGCTGAAGAGAAACCTACTCGTGTAAAATTTGAATATACGGTTGGGCCTTTGCCCAACCTCTTTTTCTCTTCGTTACCTTCTGGCTTAAATATATCATATTTAATCTTTCTTGTCAATAGGTAAATGATAAAAATATCCAATATTTTTTATAAAAATTTCACCAAAGTGTACACGTTGCACAAATATTGACTCGCTGAATATAAAAAAATAACAAAAGAGAGCGATAAGATAGGCTCTCATCGCTCTTTAATATTATATTTTTGTCTCTTCAAGAAGCTTATCGGTGTTGTAAATAACCGTCAGCTCCTCCTCGCCCTTAACGAAGCCTGCGGTCACAACCACACGCTTTGCATCGGGAAGGGAAGGAAGCTCAAACATAGGCTTCATCATAAGTCCCTCGATGATCGATCGCAGACCTCTTGCGCCGATCTCACGCTCAATAGCGAGATGCGCAATAGCTCTGTACGCTTCATCCTCGAATTCCAGATCAATACCGTCAAGGCCAAAGAGCTTTTTGTACTGCTTTGCCAGCGAGTTCTTAGGTTCCTTAATAATTCTTACCAGCGCATCCTCATCAAGGTTCTCCAGTGTAACGATAACCGGCAGACGGCCCACCAGTTCGGGAATAAGACCGTACTTGATAATATCATGGGCGATTACGTCCTTGTATACGCCACGCTCTACCTTTTCCTTTTTGGTCTTTTTATCGGTGTTAAAGCCTATAAGGCTGTTGCCCTGTCGCTGCTCGACGATAGATTCTATACCCTCAAATGCGCCGCCGCAGATGAACAGAATGTTCTTGGTGTTTATCTGTATAAATTCCTGATTAGGATGCTTTCTGCCGCCCTGAGGAGGAACGTTTGCTGTTGTACCCTCCAGGATCTTAAGCAGGGCCTGCTGAACGCCCTCGCCCGATACGTCACGGGTGATAGAGCGGTTCTCGCTTTTTCTGGTGATCTTATCGATCTCGTCGATGTAGATGATTCCGTGCTCGGCTTTTTCAATGTCATAATCCGCAGCCTGAATCAGTCTGAGAAGTATGTTCTCAACGTCCTCGCCCACGTATCCTGCCTCGGTAAGGGTGGTCGCATCGGCGATAGCAAAGGGAACCTGAAAGCTCTTTGCCAGTGTCTGCGCAATGTAGGTTTTACCAACACCGGTAGGACCGAGCAGGAGCACGTTTGACTTTTGAATTTCAACCTCATCGTCATCCGAATCGCTAACTGCCTTGCTTTTTTTTCCCTTTTTTGCCTTTTTTTCGGCCTCCTCAAGGGTAAGGATTCTCTTGTAGTGGTTGTATACCGCTACGGATAATGCAAACTTCGCATCCTCCTGACCGATAACGTGGTCGTCAAGCATCGTCTTAATTTCCTTGGGGCGGGGCAATGATTCGAAGGTCAGCTTATCATTATCCGACTCGTCCTTCTCCAGGCTGGCAATATGCTGCTCGATAAAGTCCGAGCAAAGATCTATACAGTTGTCACAAATATAGGTCTTGCCATCCATGGCGGGAATGAGGAAGGCGACCTCACGCTCGTTGCGTCCGCAAAAGGCGCAGGTTCGTAGCTCGCGCTTTTTCGTATCTTCCATTGATTAAATTTCCTTTTTAGTGATTACCTTGTCAATCAGGCCATATTCTGCCGCCTGATCAGCAGTCATGTAATTGTCACGCTCTGTATCACGTTCGATAGTTTCCAGACTTTGACCGGTCTGTTCGGAGAGAAGCTTGTTAAGCTTTTCTCTGATTCTGAGAATGTGATCTGCGTGGATCTTAATATCCGATGCCTGACCCTGCATGCCACCGAGAGGCTGGTGAATCATAACCTCAGAGTTGGGCAAGGCATATCTCTTGCCCTTAGTACCGCTGGAGAGCAGGAATGCACCCATAGATGCAGCCATACCGATACAAATTGTACAAACATCGCACTTGATGTAATTCATAGTATCGTATATAGCCATGCCTGCGGAGATAGATCCTCCGGGGCTATTGATGTAAAGATATATGTCCTTGTCGGGATCCTGCGCCTCGAGGAAGAGAAGCTGTGCCACAACGAGAGATGCAGTTACATCGTTAACCTCGTCGGCAAGGAAAATAATTCTGTCATTTAAAAGTCTGGAATAAATATCAAATTGACGTTCGCCTCTGGATGTCTGTTCAATGACGTATGGAACAAGTGCCATGGTTTATATCCGCCTTTCTTGGTTATATTTAACAACAGCCGACAGTCAAGTCGTTCGACCGCCGGCTGATGATTATTTAATTAGTCTGCCTTTTCCTCGGTCTTGGCAGTCTTCTTGGTAGTAGTCTTCTTGGTAGTGGTCTTCTTAGCCTTGGGAGCCTCCTCAGCGTCCTCTGCCTTGGAAGCAGCCTTCTTGGTAGAAGCCTTCTTTGCCTTAGGAGCGCCTACCTTTGCGTTCTCACGAACAAGCTTAAGTGCCTTGCCAACAAGGAGGTCTGCGTTAAGATCCTCTGCTGCGATCATAGCCTTAACCTGATCTACGGGAACGCTGTATGCATTGGAGATTCTCTGATACTCCTCATTGGTCTCATCCTCAGAAACGGTGAGAGCCTCGAGAGAAGCGATCTTCTCAAGTGCAAGTCTAACCTTTACCTGGCGCTCTGCCTGGGGACGCATCTGCTCACGAAGCGCCTCGAGGGTAAGACCGGTATACTTCATGTAGGTGTTGAGATCAAGGCCGCTCTGACGAAGTCTGCTGTCGTAGTCACGAACGTAGTTCTCGGTCTCGATTTCGAACATAACCTCAGGGATCTCTGCAACGAGCTTCTCCATAAGAGCCTCAGCAAGAGCGTTCTCAACGTCTGCCTCAGCCTTATCTTCGTTTCTCTTTACCATTTTAGACTTAATGTCAGCCTTGTATTCATCAAGAGTATCGAATTCGGAAACATCCTTTGCGAACTCGTCGTCAAGGGCAGGGAGCTCCTCTACCTTGAGAGAGTTAAGCTTGGTCTTGAAGGTTGCAGCCTTGCCTGCAAGCTCTGCTGCATGGTACTCCTCGGGGAAGGTAACATTAACGTCGAACTCTTCGCCGATGGTCTTGCCTGCGATCTGCTCCTCGAAGCCGGGGATGAACTGACCGGAGCCGAGAGTAAGGTCATGACCTTCGCCCTTGCCACCGTCAAATGCTACGCCGTCAACAAAGCCCTCGTAGTTGATGTTTGCGATATCACCCATAGCTGCTGCTCTGTCGGTAATCTCGATGGTTCTTGCGTTTCTCTTTCTTGCGTTCTCAACCTCGCCGTCAACCTCAGCGTCGGTAACCTCTGCTACCTTCTTCTCAACAGCGATGCCCTTGTAGCCGTCGATAGTAACCTCGGGCTTAACAAAGCCAACTGCCTTAAGCACGATATCACCCTCATCGGATACGAGATCGAACTGGGGCTGACCTACGATATCAAGGCCTGCCTCCTTAACTGCCTCCTCAAATGCCTCGGGAATACAAGCATTGATAGCATCTTCGAACCAGATGCCCTTGCCATAGTACTTCTCGATAATAGCCTTGGGAGCCTTGCCCTTTCTAAAGCCGGGGATGTTAATAGACTTAACATTCTTCTTGTAGGCTTCAATTTCTGCTTTTGCGTAAACTTCGCGGCTTACGGAGAACTCCATAACAAAACCGGACTTCTCGGTAAGTTCCTTTTTAATAAGGCTCATTTCTTTTCCTCCGAAATGTATATATATTTATTTTTATTAAAAATCAAATTAGCCATAACATTGTACATCAAAAAAAGACTTTTGTCAATAGCTATAGCGAATATTATAGTACTTTTTACTAAAATAATAGGTTGTTTTTCGTCTTTTTGCCTATTTTACGGGTTAATATTACTTTGATGTTATATGCTTGGGTATGAATTTCAGATAATCGGCGGATATAATATGCATATCAATATCTTCGTACTTAAAGTGGGGTGGCACGGTATAGTTGCCGTGTATGTGCCCAAAGTAAACACGTTTTACTCCGTACTCGTGCAAGAGAGAGATCAATCCGTCAGATGCCTTGCCGTTCCAGTACGGGGGGAAGTGCATAAAGACAATTATCTCCTTTTCGGGAGAAAGCTCTTGCAATCTCCTTGCGGCGTCCAGGCTGGCCTTCAGCCTTAGGTTTTCGCGGTTAGTAAGCTTTTCAAAATCGGCATTGTCGGGCGCATTAACTGCATCCTCGTCGTTATACCAGCCTCGTGTTCCGGCAACTATGATGTCCTCTGCCTCATATGCGTTGTTAAACAAAAAAGAAATGCTGGTAATTTCATTCTTTTCGAAAAAGGCCTCGTGCTTTTTCATCGTGCTCCACCAAAAATCGTGGTTGCCCTTGCCGATAATTTTTTTACCGGGAAGAGCGTCTAAAAACTTCATATCGCTCTCGGCCTCCTCCAGTGAAAGTGCCCAGGAAACATCGCCAGGAATAATCACCGTATCCTCGTCGGTTATAAGGCGGCGCCAGTTGTTTTCGATTCTTGTCATATAATCTGCCCAGGATTTTCCAAAGACTTCCATAGATTTGTTAGTCTTGTCAAAGGTGGACAGATGCAGATCTGCTATTGTATAAATTGACATATGGCGTTCCTTTCCCGACTTTATTTAGCCGAAATTTTGTATATTATCTTCGCTTTTGCCAATAATAAGTCTGCCGCAGGTGCGGAAGATATAACTAAGAGGAGATTAAACAAAATGGAAGATAAGAAGCTTTATAATGAATGTAAATGCGATGCCTCAAAGCATATTAAGGGCATAAAGTGTGACGTAAGAAATTGCGTATATCACGCAGATCAGAACGGTTGCTATGCAGGCTGTATCTCGGTTGGCCCCAGAGAGGCAGATTGCTCTGCTCATACCAACTGCGCAACCTTTAAGCCCAAGGAGTGCTGATTAGCCAAATAAAAAGCTGCACACTGCTTTATCCATATCATCCTTGTCATATACGTCAAGGTGGATGGGCTTGCCTGACAGGGCGGAGCTAAGCGGCGCAGGTATCTGCCATCCGGTTAATGCGTTAAGCGTTGCGGGAGCATCAAGATCATTTTCAGGTTTTGCTCCTGTAAGCGAGAGCAAAACGTCGCCCGCAAACTTGTAGGCCGATGCGGTGGATACCACAAGCATAGCCGACCTCGCCTCGTGGTCGCTCATATATCTCTCTGCGGCAGAAACCGCAACTGATGTATGGGTGTCTATGAGGCGTTTTTCGTTTTCAAAGATTCTCTTTATAGTCGCTTGGCAGTCATTCTCATCGGTGCAGTATCCGACGAAGCTCTCACGCACCATCCTCAGCTCGTCGGCCGTAAGGGCATACTTGCCGTTTTCCTTAAGCTCGCTCATAAGTGCGGCGCATCTTTCGCTGCCAAATAGCAGATAGAGCAACCTCTCAAGGTTCGATGAAATAAGTATGTCCATAGAGGGGGACATGGTTGTGTAAAATTCACGGTTTCTGTCGTAAATACCACTCTCTATAAAGTCGGTAAGAATATTATTTTTATTTGAAGCGCAAACGAGCTTACCTACGGGCAGACCCATAAGCTTTGCTATATAGCAGGCGAAAATATTGCCAAAGTTACCCGTGGGAACGCATACGTCGATTTCCTCACCGAGCTGAATTGCGCCGGAGGAATACATATCACAGTATGCCGAAATATAGTAAACTACCTGAGGCACAAGTCTGCCCCAGTTTATAGAATTTGCGCTGGAGAGGAATACACCCTCGCCGTCAAGCTTGCTTGCAAATTCACGGTCGGAGAAAATCCTCTTAACACCGTTTTGCGCATCGTCAAAGTTGCCACATATTCCAATGACCGACAGATTATCACCCTCCTGGGTTTGCATCTGCTTCTTCTGCACCTGGCTAACGCCGTCAATAGGGTAGAACACCTGTATTTTGGTGCCGGGAACGTTTTTATATCCCTCAAGTGCCGCCTTGCCGGTATCACCCGAGGTTGCAACGAGAATAAGCGCCTCTCTTTCCTCTCCGCATTTTCTCAGCGCTCTTGTGAATAGTCTGGGCATTATCTGCAGAGCCATATCCTTAAAGGCGCAGGTAGGACCGTGCCATAGCTCCAGCATGTATTTTCTGCCGCTAAGCTCGGTTATAGGCGTAGGTGAGGGTATAAACTTATCCGCTGAGTATGCCGCCATGGCATCACAAAGCAGCTCGTCGTAGCTGTAGTCCGTCAGAAACATTGAAAGTATTTTTGCTGCTCTTTCTGGATACGATAGGGCAGACATATCTTTTATTGCTTCAAGATCAATCTGGGGAATATTTTCTGGCATGAAAAGTCCGCCGTCTGCGGCAAGTCCGGTTTTTATTGCATATGCAGATGAAGCTCCTTCTTTGTGAGCTCCTCTGGTGCTGATGTAGTTCATTTTATAGATCCTTCTTTAAATGGTATCCGTCAAAGGCGGTGTTTTTGTTAAAAGCGCCTTCGATGTGTTTTATATCCCTTACCTTTACATTTTTACCTTCGCCCTCGAGATAAACCTCTATGACGTCAAGACGAAGTCTTGTATCGGAGGGGTGGTGCGCGCTGTAGTAATTCGCCACTTTAATAATTTTTCGTTGCTTTTCGGGTGTAACCGATGATCCCGGTCGGGACTCTGCTTTACCAAGGCTTTTTACGTTTCTTGTCTTTACCTCAATAAATGCGGTTATATTCCTTTTTCTAGCAATAATATCTATTTCCGAGTCGAGGGCAGTGTAATTGTTTTCGAGGATCTTATATCCACGACGGCGCAGTAGCCTTGTAGCCACTCTTTCGCCGAGATTACCAATTTTCCTTTGTGGCGTCAGTATTTTTAGTATGTTCACTTGTCAAGAAATTTTAAGAAGCTCATTCGGTAGATAGGAGCAGGTCCGTACTGTCTTACCGCATCCATATGGTCCTTGGTAGGATAGCCCTTGTGCTTTGCAATCCCATATTGCGGATATTCCTTGTCCAGTTCAAGACATTGTCTGTCACGGGTAACCTTTGCAAGTATGGATGCCGCCGCAATAGAATAGCTTTTAGCATCGCCCTTAACAACCGTTTCGGTAGGAATGCTAAAACCTCTGGAGCAGTTTCCGTCGATAAGGGCAAAATCTGCGGGGACCTCCAACGCTTCGACCGCGCGGCGCATTGCCAGCATGGAGGCATTGAGTATGTTTATCTCGTCTATTTCGGCAGGGCTAGCCTCGGCTATTGCATAGGCGACAGCCTTTTCCTTGATAATTTCAAACAGGGCCTCTCGCTTCTTCTCAGTCAGCTTCTTTGAGTCGTTAAGTCCCTCTATTTCAAGTCCGAGGGGAAGTATTACCGCCGCTGCAACTACCGGGCCACAAAGTGGGCCTCGTCCGGCCTCGTCAACTCCGCATATTGCGGAATAACCCTCGGCGTAATGCTTTTCTTCATATTCAAAGCTTGGCATTGGTTATCTCCGATCTGTTAGAAAATTATCTGTCGTTAGGTCTTTCCAGAGTAATTCGTCCGATTTTTCCACCACGGAACTCGTCGAGCAGTACGTCTGCGCATCTCTTGTGGTTGATCTCGCCTCCACTGATAAGGAAGCCTCTCTTGCGCCCTACAAGCTCGAATAGATCATAGGAGTCAAGTCCCTCTGTCTCCTCCTCGGTTAGCTTGTATCTTGCCATAAACATATCCGGCGCAACCTTCATAAGGCGGGAGCAGAGTATCATAGCGATTTCCTCTGTATCAAGAATCTGGTCACGGATAGCGCCGGTCATCGCCAGGTTCTCGCCCACGGTCTGATCCTCAAATTTGGGCCAGAGCACGCCGGGCATGTCCAGCAGGTCAAAGCCTATCTTGGTAGGAACCCACTGCTTGTCTACAGTAACGCCGGGGCGATCCTCAACCTTGGCCTTTTTGTTGCCGGCTATGCGGTTGATGAGCGAGGACTTTCCTACGTTGGGGATTCCGACGATCATAGCCTTAAGCTTTCTGCCGTCCATACCCTTGAGGTGATAGCGCTCAAGCTTTTCGGCCATTATCTCTCTCACCGCATCAGCCAGATTGTCTATTCCTGCGCCTGTGGTTGAATCAATAACAACCACTTTTTGCTTTTTCCTTGCATATTCCTCCACCCACCTTTGTGTTACAGCTGGATCGGCAAGGGTGGATTTTGTAAATACAGTAAGCTTGGGCTTACCGTTTATCAATGAATCAATTTCGGGGTTTTTTGAGCTGTATGGAATTCTAGCGTCCAAAAGCTCGATTATAATGTCCACCTCGGACAGGCACTCACGCATCATGCGCTTGGTTTTGGCCATGTGCCCGGGGAACCACTGTATTGGATTAGTTGCCATGTTAATTCCTTAATCTACTGTTCCGATTTTGTCAAATGGGAAGAATCTGAAAATTACCTTGCCCAGAATTGCATCGGTGCTTACCGCACCAACTCCCGCATAGCGCGAGTCGGTTGAATTTCGGCGGTTATCACCCATAACGAATATTTCGTTTTCTCCAAGAGTTATGGGGGCGCATCCGTCAAGGCTGCCGTTGTATGCATAATATCCGTATTCGTCCTCAATCTCTTGACCGTCGATCAAAATAATAAGTCTGCGGCCGTCGTCGGTTACTCTGACCTCAACCGTTTCGCCCGGCAAGCCGATGATTCTTTTTACAACTGCCTTTTTAAGGCTGGTGGAATAATCCTCAAATACGATGATATCGTTTCTTTTTGGGGTATAAAAAAGATTGGATATGATAAGCTGATCTCTGTCCTCCAGAGTATTAAGCATGGATCCTCCCTCAACCATCGAGGGTCTGAACACGAACATAGAGAGTATCATTACTGCAGCTAAAACAAAAATAAATATCTCTGCAATATCGAATATCCAGTCTATTAATCTGGGATTTTCAGGATCGTATTTGGGAGAGGTTTTCTCATCCTCCTCGGGGGTGGATGCTTGATCTCCGTCAAAGTTGATCGATATCTGGAACTGATTTCCGTCGTCGGTGATGCTGCCAAGCTCGTTGTCGGGCTCTCCCTCAACCTCTGTCTTATCAATCATAACGGCCTCCTCCTCGGCAGGATCAACGTATTCCTCGGGGGTGAGGGTGATCTGATCATTCCAGTCGGATTCCGTTGTTACATTTTTGCTCTCGGCAGTCTCGGCAGCCCTTTGAGCTTTGCTCTTGGGCAGGGAGGTGAGATATTCCTCCTGACCGTCAGCGCCGGCAGCCTCACGCTGCTCTCTTTCACTTGCGGCATCTGACAGAGTCTTGCTTATAAGATCCCTGTATTCTGCGATAAAGGCATCAAACTGAACCTCTGCCTCATAGTAGTCGGCATCATCTCCCGACTCTCCCTCGAATAAAAGGGCATCGAGTGTGTCCATATCGTTGATCGGATCGGTATTTTTTTCGGTTTCCTCGGAGGAAAGTTTCTTTTCGTTTTCCATCTGAAGCACCGCCTTTCGTCTAAAGTAATAATATATTTTACCATATTTGTTTTAAAATTACAATATCTTTTACAAATATTTTAACACAAATAAAGCAGACCCAACCAAAAAGCTTGTCTTCGGCTGGGTCTGTTGGCTTATGTATTAATGATCTTGTACAGCTCGGATTTTGACATCCCTCTGTCCTTCGCTGCTCGCTTGGTGGCATCCATGCGAGACATTCCCTCCGCAACGTATCTTTCAACGTGCTCCTCGGGGGAGAGTAAAAGCAGCTCCTTGATTCCGTCGTCCTCGACCTTGCCGCTGAATCCTTCAACGATTAAAACATACTCTCCGCGGGGATCGTTCGCCTCGTAAAATGCGATTGCGTTACCTAGCGTTGTACGTTTTATTTCTTCATTTATCTTGGTTAATTCACGGCAGAGTGATATTTTTCTATCAGTACTAAAAATTTCCGCCATATCTGCAAGTGTGTTTCTAAGCTTGTGCGGAGCCTCATAGAAAATGAGAGTTCTATCCTCGTTTTTTACTTTTTCAAGCTGTTTTTTTCTTTCACCCTTGTTAGCGGAGAGGAAGCCCTCAAAGGCAAACCTTCCTGTGGCAAGACCGGATACCGAAAGGGCGCTGACAGCTGCACATGCTCCGGGGATTACAGTAACGGTTATGCCTGCCTCTGCGCACAGCTTGACTATATCCTCTCCGGGGTCGCTAATTGCGGGCATTCCTGCATCGGTTATAAGTGCGCAGGAGTCGCCGCACAGCATTCTGGCAACAAGCCTTTCGCCGCTCACCTTTTTGTTATGCTCATGATAGCTTACCAGTTCTTTTTTTATTCCCAATACGCTAAGCAGTCTTGCGGAATTTCTGGTATCCTCGGCTGCAATAAAATCGACCTCGCTCAGTACCTTTATTGCTCTCTCTGAAATGTCAGCCATATTTCCAATGGGCGTCGCCACAAGATATAGGGTGGATTTCAGAACCTTGTTTTTTTCGTCACTCATTATCTTTTATATCCGGAAGGGAAGCTTCCGTTCTCCATAATGTATTTCATATCATCGGTATACTCCCGATGGGATTTATCGGTATAAATTATCAGTGGCCTTGTAACCTTAATTCCACATCTTCTACCTGATTTCCCCTCGATCAGCGCCATGGAGGGCTCACTCTCGGTGTCTGCGTGTACGAAGGTGATGCGCTTTGGCTCCAGTCTAGCGGTTCTCATAGCATCGATCATATCAACCAGACGGTCTGTTCTGTAAACTGCCGTAAAACATCCACCGAATTTTAACATTCTAGTTGCTGCACGACAAAAATCATATATATCTCCGCACACCTCGTGACGGGCTATATTTTTCTTATCATCAACATTTTTTTTGCCGGAATCGGTCTTCATATAAGGAGGGTTAGAATAAATTATATCGAACTCGAATGGTGGCTTGTAATCTCTAAGATCGGTATGTACGGCGCTAAGTCTTTCTGTAAGGCCGTTAAGCTCGGCATTTCTTTTGGTGAGATCGGCATATTTCTCCTGTACCTCAAGGGCTGTGGCATGCGCCAGCTTTTCTCTTGTCAATAGCAGCATTGATATAATTCCACTTCCACTTCCAAACTCGCAGCCACGACCGAATTTGCCGTTTATATAGCCGGCAAGCAGCAGGGCATCGGTACCAAAGGTCAATCCGTCGGTCTCCTGAATAAGGCTCAGCTTATCGTTTACAAAATCTTGTCTTTCCATACTAAAAAATACCTCGGTGTTTTTACAGAAAAAAAGCGGAGAGTTATCCCCGCTTTTTTCGTTTCCCTCATGGGGAATAAGTACTAATTATTCCTCTGCAGGAGCTGCTACAGGACATGCGTCTGCACATGCGCCACAGCTGATGCACTCGTCAGAATTGATAACGTACTTGCCGTCGCCCTCGGAAATGCAACCTACAGGACAAGCATCGGTGCATGCGCCGCAGCTGATGCACTCATCGGAAATTTTGTATGCCATTTGACTAACCTCCATATTTGTTGTCACATCTATTTTATCATATCTGTGAAAAAAATCAAGTCTATTTTATAAAAAAGTTGTGAAAAAATAAAATTTAGTATGAAAAAATTAATCTTCTATTATTTCCTCGTCATCTTTTTCCTTGTTTGCCTGCTTTCCGGGGCGGGAAATAACCTTAACGTCAGCACACTTGTAAAGCTTGGGAGCGTCCTTGTCGTTGTCGTTCAGCCTAACCTTTATCTCTCTTGCCAACGGCTTTGTTTCAATAACTACGCCAACGCCGTCGGGAGTTTTGACAACAGATCCGTTGCCGGGTGTCTGCTTGATTGCTTCTTCATATATCTCATGCTCGTAGCGTAAACAGCACATAAGCCTGCCGCAAGCGCCGGATACCTTGGAGGAATTGAGCGAGAAATTCTGCTCCTTTGCCATTTTGATAGATACCTGTACAAAATCCGACAGGAAGTTTGCACAGCAAAGCTTTCTGCCGCACACACCGATGCCGCCGAGCATTTTTGCCTCGTCACGGATACCGATCTGTCTTAATTCTATTCTGGTACGGAATGTGGATGCAAGGTCACGCACAAGCTCTCTGAAGTCTACTCTTGATTCGCAGGTGAAGTAGAATATAAGCTTAGAGTTGTCAAAGGTGTATTCCGCACCTACAAGCTTCATACCAAGCGAGTGAGCCTCAACCTTCTTCTGACATATTGCCATAGCCTCTTGCTCAGCGGCACGGTTTCTTTCATAGTGCTGAATATCCGCCTCGGTCGCCACTCTTGTGATAGGCTTAAGAGGAGAAACGATTTCCTCACTCTTTATAGTCTTGTTTGCGATCTTTACTATACCGAGCTCAACGCCTCTGGAGGTTTCTACGATGACCCTCTGACCCACGGACAGGCTTATGTTACCGGGGGCAAAGAAGTATATCTTTCCAGCCTCACGGAAGTTAACGCCTACAACCTCTACCTTTTCGGGGAGGGACTCAACCTCGGCATTTATCTCGGTTTCTTTTGGATTCATTATTTCTTCGGACATTTTTCTTTCCTTTTTCCTTGTTTTCTGTTAATTGTTTGTAGCAAGTCTGATTTTTGAGGCAAGGTTTGCTATGATGTTGGTTATATTTGCATTTCTCATGCATAACACGTGCGCCTCGTTTACTGCGTCATAAAGGGCAATCAGCCTTTTGCTGCTGATATTTCCGCACAGCCTTTCGGCCTCGGATGCAGAGGGGAAGAACACCGTCTTCGCACGGGGGTCGTACTTGATTATCGTCAGGTCTCTTATTGCGCTCATAAGTCTTTCAAGTGCTATAAGCAGGTCGGCTCTCTTACTTGGGAAGCGTGATATGGCACTGTGAATATCGGCGTAGCTTGACTTTTGTCCTACGGCACGTATCAAGCTGAGTATATCGCCTCGCTCCTCTTCGATTTCATCTGACATGCGTTTGTTAAGAAGCGCCTTTGCTAATCCTAGCCTTCCATCCGCACTCATAATAAGCGACATGAATTTCGCTTCATCTGCGGCCTTCATTGCTCTTGCCTCGGCGCTGGTCGCCAGCAGCTTTTCAGCGAGAGCCTCGTCGTCAAATCGACCCATCGCAATATATTGTGCACGGCTCTTGATGGTGGTAAGGATCCTGTCGCATTCGGTGGCGAGCAGAATTATTCTGACGGCCTTCGGCGGCTCTTCCAGCACCTTAAGCAGGGCGTTTTGCGCTTCGGGTGTCATACACTCGGCATCATCTATAATATAAATTTTATTCTCCGACTCTGTGGACGAGAGAAACATATCCTCTCGAAAATCTTTGACGGCCTCTACGCCCAGCGTAGCCTTGTCCTTTTTTTTGGCAAGAATTTTTACGTCGGGATAGTTTCCGTCATAAATTCTGCGACAGTTATTACATTTTCCGCAGGGGAGCATACCGCTATGACCATCAATGCAGTTCAATGCGGCTGCAAGCTCGGTTGCAAGGGTGGATTTACCGCTGCCGCTTTGGCCGCTGATAAGAAATGCGTGGGGCAGGGTATTTGATTCGATTGCCCTTCCAAGGCGTTGCTTGGTATCTTCATTACCTATCAACCTTGTAAAATAGGTTCTCACACGCATCCCTCCCTTTTAAACTCATATTATACCAACATATATTTTATCATTAATTATTAAAAAAGTCAATGGCAAGAGCAAGAAAAACATCTTTTGGAAAAAATATATTACCGATGTGCCCGGATTTGACATATTTTGGTTGACATTTTGATTTTTGTTTGATATAATTATCCTGTAAGATAACAAATTCTGAAAGGTAAATAAAAATGAAGGAACTTAAAATCAAGCTCAGCAATGTACAGGACATAAGAGAGTTTGTTAACGTGATTATACTTGCAGACTACGACGTTGACCTTGTTCAGGGCAGATACGTAATTGACGCTAAGTCCATTATGGGCATCTTTTCCCTTGATTTACTCTCTCCCATCACCCTCGTTGCTCACAGCGATAACGTGGATGCTATTTTTGAAAAGCTTAGCAAATTCACGGTTTAAATTAGATAAAAGCTCCCGATATCCGTCTGAGAGTGCGGTGTCGGGAGCTTTTTTTATTTATTATTGTTATTGTTGATGTATCTGCTGTCAAGAGCCGCTCTTTCCTTATCCTTTTTGCGATTGTCACCCACCTGTAGGCACTCTACCGATGCAATGAAGAAGCAAAGTATGCACATAATCATTATTGCAAGAAGTAATAGCGATACAACAATATTCACCGCCGCATTGGTAATGGTTATACTAAATCTGAAAAGGCATACGGCGAATATTATTAACAGAGATACGATTATTCTGATTATGCCCGACTTATACGATCTTGCGCTCAGGTTGAGCTCAAAGATGTTGAACATATTTAAAAATTTCTTTAGTTTTTCCATAAAACCGTCCTCGCTTTCCTTCTACATAGATTTTATCACATCGTTCGCAAAATTTCAAGGAAATAATGCAAATTCAGAATAAATTAAAAAATCTATTGACAAGGAAGGGAAAAACTGATATAATGCAATAAACGGTTGAACAATTGTTCAACTGTTACAAAAAAGAGGTAAGCAAAATGGAGCTATATGAAAAGAACATCCCCGCCTGTGAGTGCGAGGAGATACATAGTGAGGTCGTTGATAAAAAGAGGGAAGCCATGCCCGACGAAAGTACGCTTTACGATCTGTCGGATTTTTTTAAAATACTTGGTGATTCTACAAGGGTAAGCATTTTGTTTGCCATAGACGGCGAGCCTATGTGCGTATGTGATATTGCTGAGCTGCTCGGCATGACCAAGTCAGCTGTTTCCCATCAGCTCAAGATTCTACGCCGTAGCGATCTTGTTACATACCGTAAATCGGGCAAAAATGTTTTCTATACCCTGGCTGACGACCATGTTCGTGATATTATTGAAAAGGCCCTTGAGCATATCAAGGAGTAAGAAAGGATTACACATATGAAGATTAAGTACACTATTACGGGACTTGATTGTCCCAACTGTGCCGCAAAGCTGGCAGGACAGATGAGCAATATTAACGGAATCGAATCGGCTAAGATCAATTTCCTGACCGAGAAGCTTACGGTTGAAACCGAGCTTGACGAGCAGCAGGCATACAAGCTGCTTTCAGCGGCTGCTACCGCATTTGAAAAGGGTATCAAAATAGAGAAATGACCAAGCTTTTACACTTTTTAAAATCTGATTTGGCAAGGATAATACTGGCTCTGATTTTCTTCATTTCGGCACTTATTCTTGAGCAGACTGTCAGTAAAGTAGGTGCGCTTGCGATGTATATCGTTGCACTTTTACTCTCCGGCGGCAGGGTGTTTGTTGATGCTGTAAGAGGCATATTGCGCCGTGATCTGCTTGATGAAAAGTTCCTTATGTCCATTGCATCCGTTGGTGCAATGATAGTTGGAGAGTGGCGTGAGGGTGTGGCGGTAATGCTGTTTTTCCTTGTTGGCGAAACCTTCGAGCATTATGCTGTTCGCCGTTCGCGTGCTTCTATTCGTTCTCTTATGGATATCTGTCCCGATGAGGCCTGCGTTGTTGTAGACGGAGTTGAGCAGACTGTTGATGCCGAGGACGTTGAGGTAGATAGTGTAATTGTCATTCGCCCCGGCGAGAGGGTACCAATCGATTCTGTTGTAATCAGTGGAAATGCCGACGTGGATACCTCAAGCATGACCGGCGAATCTCTGCCTGTGTCGGTTAGCCCCGGCTCCGAGCTTTTCAGCGGATACATAGTAATGAACGGTATGCTTAAGGCGAGAACGGTACGATTATCAGATGAATCTGCCGCTGCGAGAATTCTTTCCTTGGTTGAAAATGCTAATGAGAGTAAATCAAAGGAGGAAAGCTTTATAACCTCCTTCTCGAAATACTATACACCGGCAGTTGTTATCATTGCACTGCTTGTGGCAATACTTCCTCCTGTTTTTGGCTTGAAGAACCTTGAGGATTCCGTATATACTGCTCTTACATTCCTTGTAATTTCATGTCCATGCGCTCTGGTTATTTCGGTTCCAATGGCGTTCTTTGGTGGAATAGGTGGCGCAGCATCACGCGGTATTCTGTTTAAGGGGGGCAACGTGTTTTCCAAGGTTGCTACTGTTGAGTCAGTTGCCTTTGACAAAACAGGTACTATTACCAACGGTAAATTTGAGATCAGCCGTGTGATATGCTATGGAATAAGCGAGGTGGAGCTGCTTTCTCTTGCAGCATCGGCAGAGCAGGCCTCAAATCATCCTGTTGCAGAATGCCTGCGCTCGGCTTCCAATGATATTTTGCCGATTACCTCTGCGAGCGAAATAGCCGGCCGAGGTGTTGTTGCTAAATTTGATGATTGTGAGTGCGCCGTTGGCAACCTTTCTCTTATGCATGAGCTGTCGGTTAATATGAATGGATTGAACATACCCGACGGATCTGTTTACGTGGCAAAGGATGGTGTTCTCGTAGGAGCAGTAGTTATTTCTGATAGTGTCAAATCCGAGGCGGCGGGATCTGTTGATTCGCTTCGCAGGCTTGGTGTTAAGCGCACCTGTATTCTGTCAGGTGACAGGGAAGATAATGTAAAGCGTGTATCAGCCGCTGTCAATATTGATGAGATCGGCTTTCAGCTTACGCCTGAAGAAAAGTACAATAAGCTGGAGGAGATCGTTTTAAGCTCGAAGAGCACTATGTACGTCGGTGACGGCATAAACGACTCTCCCTCCTTGGCACGTGCCGACGTTGGAGTCGCAATGGGCGGCGTAGGCCAGGACAGCGCCATTGAGGCGGCAGATGTTGTCATTATGACAGACAGCCTTTCCAAGCTTCCTGAGATGATACTTATTGCTAGAAAAACGATAAATATTTCTTGGCAGAATATAATTTTTGCGCTTGGAGTAAAGGGGCTTATACTTATTCTCGGCTTACTCGGCTTTGCCAATATGTGGCTGGCTGTATTTGCTGACGTAGGTGTCGCCGTGCTGGCAATACTTAATTCAATGCGTGCTCTTATTGCGCCAAAAAATAAAATAACCTGAGTATTTAAAAAACGCAGTCGTAAAATTACGACTGCGTTTTCCTTTTTTAAAATCTATTCTTCATAGCCTTTTCAATAGTTCTGTCGGCATCTCTCTTGGCAGCTGTGTCACGCTTGTCATAAAGCTTTTTACCCTTGCAAAGTCCGAGCGCCATTTTAACACGTGAGCCTTTGAAATAGAGCGATAGGGGAACGAGAGTATAACCCTCTCTGCTTACAAGGCCGTGGAGCTTCATAATCTCTCTCTTGTGCATAAGTAGTCTTTTAGGCCTTAAGGGATCCTTGTTAAAAATGTTGCCTTGCTCGTAGGGGCTGATATGCATGCCTATAGCAAACAGCTCGCCGTCGTCCACGTCGCAGTAGGAGTCCTTAAGATTGACGTTTCCGGCACGCAGAGATTTAACCTCTGTTCCAAACAGCTCGATTCCTGCCTCGTATGTTTCTATTACAAAATAATCGTGTCTTGCCTTTCTGTTTTCGGCAATAATCTTTCCTTCAATCTTCATAGTTCACTCGCTTAGTTGATTTTCATATATATCCTATCATATTTTTTCTGCGAAATCAACTGTTTTTTGCAAAGACACGCGAAAGTTCCTCTAAAATTTTGAATTTAACCTGATATCCAGAGGAGGAAATCAAAAGCAGCTCCTCCTTTGTATAGTTAATAACTCCGTCATCCGGTGGGGCGGCCTCGGTTGCAATCTCCATGCAAAGCGGGGGAAACATCACGCACCACCAGTTTTGTCCCTCGCCCTCGCCGATTATTATACGCAGAGAGACATAGTATCCTGCCGGCAGGGAAAAGTCTTCGTATTCTCGCCTTTCATACCACTCCTCGCCGATGAGGGCATCCACCTTGTAATCATACCCCATCTCGGCAATCCACCGACCTGCATCGGCCTTGATTTCAGGCAAAAGCTCGGTTATCTTCTCTATGGCCTCTGATATAGATTCTCTGCGGCTGAGGAGATTGCCGTATTTTGTCAGAATCTTGTCCCTGAGCTTTATTTTCAGCGCCTGATCCTCGTTAGAGTCCGAGTTGGCTAATATATGTAGCCGCAGGGTATCCTCATATATTTCTCCCTCTGCCTCTGTTGGCAATATGCCGATAATCATGGTAACGATCATTAGTGTTACCGTCCATTTAATCAAACTTTTCATTTTTTTACCTCCTGTTTGTGAGGTAATTATGGACGATGATGAATTGATTTATTCACAAAAATTAAAGGCAAAGCATCCGCCGGACTTCATTAGATCATAAGCATATTAATTTCTTACTTCATCCTCTATCACGTATCCAAGGTCGATTGGTGTAGCCAGATTTTCAACTAACCTATAAAAGAGTTTTTCCGCTTTATGCTTGTCTGTAAATATATCTCTTGCCTCCCTTTGGCTGGTGCATCCTTGGCTATCGGTCATTGATACACGCATAGAGTAAAGTGGCAGTCTGAAATCATCTGTGCGTACACCCTCACGATGGATAAGCTCGTATGTATAAGAGTAACCGTCACATATGCGCTCTTCTTTGATTATTACATTTCCTGCTGTTGCTTGCTTCATAATATTCCCCCTGTATTTTATTCAATGATATTGTATCATATTTTTATTATTAATGTCGTTGAGAAATGTGGGGTAAAATTTTCTCTCTTTTTGTCGTTATCTAAATGTATTGCAAATGTTGACCTTTTGATAAAAAATAAAGGGCGAATTAATCGCCCTTTATTTTTTTAGTATCATATTATGACATGTTTTGTTTCATCAAACGGTGAAAAAAGCAGAAAAAGCTCGTAAAAAATATGCTTTTATGCTATTTTGACAGGTGAAAAGCAAGAAAAACAATGCAATACCGGTTTTATATGTCGCAAAGCTCGATCTGAGCCTCGGAATTGGTACGTCCGTCGCCCCTGACTGTGCGGAAATAAAAATAACCGTTTTCCTCGGCACGCTGAACCCTGAGCTTTTCGCCAATCTGCGCCTCGTTTGAATAATTAATGGTGATCGAGCGTATCATTTTTCCATGCAGGGGAAGGAAGTTTGAGTACATATCTGGATAACGTGTATTATTCATGTGTCTGTTCTGGTCTACGTCACCGTAGTGAACCCCGTATCCGCCTATGTCCACAAGCGTGCTCGGCATCTTTGTTGCTCCGACAGTAAGTCCGTTTTGGGGCAGAGTGGGCAAACCGAGGTCAAAGTCCCTTACTTTTACCAACGATCTGTTTGTAGTATCAACCAGTGCCCAAACCGATATAGCTCTTGCCACCACCTCGCCGTCGCATTCGATAGCGTAACAGCGTAGGAAGCTGAATCCGCGGCTCTCACAGGGGTAGGTTATGGCGCTTATCGGGGTGTGCGCCTTAAGTGGCTTTAATATTTCAAGCTTGAGACGGGAGAGGATAAAGGCCCTGTTGTTATTTTTCAAATTATCGTAGGACATTCCGCTCTCGGTAAGCTGGCTTTGTGCGGCGCTTTGCATATATTTTAATATCGACGAGGCTCGTGCAATTCCGTTATAGTCAACGTCGTGCACATCCACCTCTGTTTTCATTCTGTATTCCATAGCTATTCCTTTCTGTACTGAATATAATACACTAATTTAACCCGCTTGTCAAATTTATTGTTTTAAAATTTTGTAAATTATTAGGTTTAGGTAGACAAAAGTGATTTTTTCTGCTAAAATTATGGTAACTATATAACAAAAAGGGAGTTTAATAATGATAGTTCTTACTACAGAAAACTTTAAAGCCGAGGTGGAGGATTATTCCGGACTTGCCGTTATCGATCTTTATGCCGATTGGTGTGGCCCTTGCAAGATGCTTGCACCCATCCTTTCTCAGCTGGAGGCCGAATATCCTGACGTTAAGTTCTGTAAAATTAACGTGGACGAGCAGCCCGAGCTTACAAGGCTCTTTAATGTATCCAGCATTCCTACCGTTGCCTTTGTAAAGAATAATACTTTTGCCGATATATCTGTGGGATTTGTACCCAAGGAAAGCCTTAAGAGGCTCATTGAGGAGAACAAATGAAAATAAGGTTTAACGAGGATCAGGAAATCGTTTCTGCTGTAAAGTCGGGGCTTGAGCGTACAGGTGGATATTGTCCCTGCCGACTTGAGCGAAACGAGGAAAATAAGTGTATGTGTAAGGAATTCCGTGAGCAGATAGCCGACGAAAACTTTGAGGGCTACTGTCATTGCTACCTATACTATAAAGAAAAATAATGTCAAAACAATGACCTCTGCGCAAATTCTAGCGCAGAGGTCGTTGTTATATTTGGTATGAGAAATATCAGATGCTTTAATTCTTACGCTCGTAATATTCATCTCTACTGTAGGTAAGGTATTCTGCCGCCTCCTTGGGAGAGGAGAATACGTCGGACATTCCTATGCCGTAGTGATTCTGCCATCCCTTGGAGTTTACAAAGCTAATTTTTTCGAGATCGGTGCAGCCGTAAAAGGCTCCTTCTCCAATGTATGTAAGTGTTGTGGGCAGAGTTATGATCTCAAGCGCTGTACATTCGCTGAAGGCCTCTTTACCTATATATGTTACTCCCTCAGGGATAATAACGCTTGTGATATTTGTGGCACTGTCGAAGCCATTGTCGGCAATCGCAGTTACCTTAACTCCACCCTTATTGTCGGAAATTTCAATTTTGCCCTCCATTTTATCAAGGTTGGTGCCGCTTATTGCGTAGGTTCCGTCGTCAAGCGTTGTGTAACTCATATGTCCAAAGCCTAATGTGAACACCGCAAATCCGACCATGAAAACTATCATTGACAAAACAGTTAATCCAAAGACAAGTCTTATGTTCTTAAGCACTGAGCGCACCTTTTTCTGTTTGTACTTTTTTGATTTTTCCTTGGTTTCTTCGTATTTTTCTACTTCCTGCAGCTCCTGCATTTCTTCCTCAGGAGTTTAATCAATCTCATTGACCTGATCAACGGGGATCTTGTTTTCGTCAATGTTAATCTCCTTTCAAAATGAAAAAAAGTTTGCGCGTAAAGAACTATGCTAATCGACATACACATATGTCTAATTATAAAACAAGTATATCAGTTTTTACCTATCATGTCAGGGGCAAAAAGATATCATTGCTTTTTGTCGTACTATATCGCAGATTGCCGCCCTTTAACGAGGGCGGTGATTTTTTGTCATCATAGTACGAAATCTTAACAATCCATTTGCTTGAAGATATTGTGCTTTGATGGTATAATAGCCACAGACCAATGGAAAATTATGGTAATTTGGAGGTAAGAATGAAAAAAACTATAATATCTGCGGGATTGTTTATTTTTTTGCTTATACTTATGTCGACGGTTGCCTATGCTGATGGGGCTGAGACAGCTTCGGTCAGCTCGCTTAGTATAGCGAGTTATCCGACAAAGACCGTCTACGGCGCTTTCGAGCAAATTAATACCGACGGCTTGACGTTGCGCGCCGTTTACACCGATGGTAGCGAAAGGATTGTAAGAGGAGATGAAATAAGGGTTTCTTACAACCGTGACAGCTGCCTGCGTGTAGGAGATGATTCGGTCAATATTTCTTATGGCAACAAAAGTGTAAGATTACCGGTTACAGTAAATCGTATATCCTACGACCTGAGTGCGCTTGACCTTAAAAGCTTTTCTGTTGTTTATAACGGTAGGCTTCAGAGCTATGACAGATCCATTCCTCAAATTGTAGGCCTTGACGGACTTCCCCTTAGTGTCAGTTTGTCAGGTGGCGGGATTAACGTTGGCGTATATGACCTGACGATTGATTTTGACGGCGAAAGCAAGGATTACCTTATTCCTGAAAGCAGGGTTATCAGCATGACAGTTGAGCCCGCCCAGGCGAATATGGTGTGGGACAAGCTTTCCTTTGTATATGACGGAAAAAGCAAATCTCCAATAGCTTATTATATCGACGTATACGGCGCAGCTGTATATCCTACGGTCAGCGGGGGAGCAATCAATGCCGGAAGCGGATATACCGCAGTTGCCGCAACTAACGATGCTAATTATCGGTTCGGCAATACCTCGGTTTCCTTCGAAATAAGAAAGGCCGACTATGATATGTCCACGGTGGTATGGAGCAAGGATAGCTTTACCTACGATGGAAGTAAAAAAAGCATAAGCGCCTCCGGCCTGCCGGTAGGGGTGAGCATTATCGGATATAGCGGAGACATTGCCACCGATGCAGGTAAGTATACCGTTACCGCTCTGCTGAAATGGGATGAGCAAAATTATAACAATCCGCCGAGTCTTACTCATCATTGGGAGATTAAAAAGGCCGATTATGATATGAGCGGCGTCAGCTTTAAAAATGAAAGCTATACCTACGATGGTAGAATGCATTATCCGACACCGGTGGGCGCTATGCCGGTAGGTGCAGACGGAATTGCCCTTGAATATAGCTTTTCTGCAGGCGCATGTCACGTTTCTGACGGAGTTGTTTCGGTTATTGTAAAATTTCATACTGCAAGCGGCAATTATAACGTTCCCGCAGATATGTATTCCGGTGTAAGCATAGATCCTTGCGGAATATACGTAAGCTGGGGCACCCTTAGCCTTACTTATAACGGAGAGGAGCAAAGCCCCGCAGCTTATTCGACCGAGTGTAATATAAAGGTTAGCGGAGGCGCTGTGGATGCAGGCAAGTATCTGGCGGTGGCATCCTGCGATAATAATGACTATTACGTTCTTAACGATCAGGCTGAGTTCACCATAGCAAAAGCGCAGAATTATTGGAGTATCATACCTACTGATTCGATCTGCTATGAGAATAAGGATATTACCCTTACGGGAGAGGGACGGTACGGGAAAGCGGAATACACCTTTTATTCGGATAGCGCATGCAAAAATGAAATATCAGCGCCTACCGTCATTGGCAAATATTATGCCGTGATTACAGTAAATGAGACCTCAAACTACTCAGGTCTTAAGTCTCTGCCCATATCGTTTGAAATTGTGGAGGTTGTTCCCATATCCTTTGTTGCGGTTATTGTCAAGGATAAGCTGTCAGCCTTTGACACACTCGGCAATGAGGATATAGTTTGCTCTGTTATTAATAACGACGGAAGCTGTGATGCGGTAGATCCGTCGAAGGTAACCGTAATATACAAAAATGGCGAATCCTTACGTAAAAGTGATACGGCTGTGGAAATGAGGTACGGAGAGCTTGTCATTTCTCTTCCGATAGAGGTGGGATATGCCGATTATGATCTTTCCGGAGTTGCTTGGAGTGATACTGTGCAGATATATGATGGTAGTCGTAAAATGCCAAGTCTGACAGGATTGCCTCAGGGGGTAAGTGTGAAGGAGTATATTAGTGGAAGTAATACCAATGCAGGAAATTACAGTGTATCTGTTATTTTGGATTATGATAAGGAAAATTATAACGAGCCTATAGTTCCGCCATGTCAGCTGGTAATTGAAAAATGTAGCATTAATATACCGCTAATTACCGCAGTCTATAACGGTATGCCACAGGCTGCAATATCGGATTCCATGCTTTATACGGTTGAGAGCTGGGAGCAGTTCAGAGATGCAGGATCATACTCAGTGCTCATAATGCTAAGCGATCCACAAAACTATGTTTTTAAGGAAAATTCAGGTCAATCGGCAAATGCTGTTTTTTGCATTTTACCGGCCCAATTAGCTGTAAGCGTAAGCAATGTTAAGCTTAAACTGTTTGAGGAACCCTCAGACGTTGATTTTGTAGTAACAGATGGAAGGGTATTTGAAGGAGACAGTCTGACTGTCAGTGCATATATCGAAAAAAAGCAGGTGTACATTCGATCGGATAATCCAAACTATACCCTGGAGGTTACTCCCGGAAGGGTTATACGGCTGCCGTATCCAACATTTAACGGCGCTGTGATTTTGTTCGGAGGCTTGATAATAATGATTATGATATTGATTGTTAGCCTTTTTGCATACCGTAACAGATATAGGATAGCAACCTCTGTGGCTATGCTGAAATGTAAAATGCATAACAGAGGATATAAGGCGCCCTTGCCGAGAGGGATGATAAGCGGAGAGTTGCGAGTTGACGAAAGGCAGAGCATGGGTAAAAGATTTGATGAGATCACAGAGAATATTGCAGAAAGAAAATCTGTTGATATTGGCATTAACGATATTATCCTCAGATCCGCAAGTACTGAGATCGATGCGGAAAAGGCCGATTCTCTTATCAGCGATTCTATTGCCAAAAGCCTGATTGAGCGAGAGGGAGAGATCGTTTATACAGAGGGAGAGGGAAGAGGTATAATTAATCTTGGAGATATAAGCCCATCCTTTGCCGAGGGGGATACAGTAAATATAAATACCTTGAAGGAAAAAGGCCTTATTGCATCGGATATTGCATATTTAAAGGTGCTTGGAGGCGGTAAGATTGATAAGCCGCTTACTATTCAAGCAAACGATTTTAGCCTTTCAGCAGTAAAAATGATTGCCTTGTCAGGCGGTCATGCGGTAAAAATAGTTACCTTTAAGCGTAAGCGAAGGGATGAAAAAGGATAAAACTACTTGAAAAAACAAGCCGTCTATGGTAAAATTAAATGGTAGCTTGTTTACTTCGATAAAATATTATTTCGGAGGTCGGCTTGACCTCCGATTTTTTTTGAGGCATTATGATAGAAATTGTTAGGAAAACCAAGGATTACGTAATAATATATAAGCCTGCGGGAATTCTCTCACAGTCGGATCTAAGTGGGGATACCGATGCTATGACAGCCTGCTCGGCAATGCTTACTGAGAGCGGTGAGGCAGGTCAGCTTTATCTTATCCACCGCCTTGACAGAGTTGTAGGTGGATTGTTAGTATTTGCAAGAAATAAAAAAAGTGCCGCCGAGCTTTCTGCTGCGGTGGCTGAACGCAATCTGATCAAGGAATATTATGCTGTTGTTGAGGGCAGAGCTGAGGGCGGAATTATGCGTGATTATCTTTATAAGGATGCTGCTATAGGCAAGGCCTTTGTTACAGATAGAAAGCGCGCGGGAGTTAAAGAGGCCGAGCTTGAATATTCAACCCTTGGTGTTGCTTCTGTTGATGGAAGAGAAATATCTTTTGTTAAGATCAGGTTAAAAACCGGAAGATTTCATCAGATAAGAGCCCAGTTTGCATCTCGCAAAATGCCACTTATTGGAGATAAAAAATACGGCAGTCGTGATTTTAAGGCTAAAATGCCATCGCTCTTTGCAGCTAGGCTTTTCTTTGATTTTGATGGAAAAGAAGTGAATGTTATAAAATTACCGGATTTTTCTTGCTATCCATGGTCACTCTTTGAGGAGGATAAATATGTTTAATAAAACCGAAAAGCTTTATTATGAGGATGCTTATATCAGCGATTTTTGCGCTTGTGTTTTAAGCAGCTCTGCAGTTGATGATGGATTTGACGTTGTTCTTGACAAAACTGCATTTTTCCCCGAGGAGGGAGGACAGAGCGCGGACACAGGATATATTGCAGAGTCGCGCGTTCTCAGAGTTTACGAAAAGGACGGAGTTGTTCACCATATAACCGATACTGAGCCATCACTTGGAGATCATTGGTGCAATATAGATTTTGATTCAAGGTTTGAAAAAATGCAGTGCCATACCGCTGAGCATATTCTTTGCGGTATAATAGATAGTTTGTTCGGATTGGATAACGTAGGCTTCCATCTTGGCGAAGATGAGGTTACCTTTGACGTTAACGGTGTGCTTGATCGATCCCAGCTTGATAAAGTTGAGAAAATGGCAAATGACATTGTTTTTTCAAATCTTCCTGTAGAAGCCTTTTTCCCTCCGCAAAACAGGCTACCTTACATGAAATACCGTTCCAAGCTTGATTTAACCGAGGGGGTGCGTTTGGTACAAATTGGAGATGTTGATACTTGCGCCTGTTGCGCGCCTCATGTTTCATCAACGGGTGAGATTGGTGTGATAAAAATCCTTGATTTTATGAAGCACCGCGGTGGCACTCGTATATGGATGGTAGCAGGAAACCGAGCTCTGTTGGATTATCGTAAAAGATATGAAAATATTAAACGCATATCCGGTATGCTTTCCACTCCGCAGAGTGATGTTTCAAATACTCTGGAGAGTTATATTGCCGAGAGCGAGAAGTCTAAGGCAGAGCTGAAGGTGGCAAGGCTGCAAATTGCCGAGCTCGAGGCAAAGCTTGTTGAACCGACAGTAACTAATGCTGTTTATTATTTTCCAACCTTTAATATTCCTGAGCTAATTGCGTTTTCTAATGCTGCTAATAAAAAAATAGCAGGACTTACCGTAGCACTCTGCGGTGTTGAGGGGGATTACAAGTATGTTATCTCTTCACACAACCAGGACCTTCGTGCTATTGCTAAGAAAATCAATGTAGATCTCAATGGCAGGGGAGGTGGCAGACCCGAGATGATTCAGGGGTCGTTTGCATCTACCTTAGCAGAAATAAAAGAGTATTTTAAATAAAAAAAGGGTGTTGCCAGAGCAACACCCGAGATATTAATCAAAGTTAAAGTTAAGCACGATGCTAGCCTTTGTAGGCTTTATTTGTCTGAAGCTTACACCTGCCGCCTCAAGCATTTTTCTTGATGCAGACATGGACGGTGTATCGTGATACTTGTCGGAGAGGTAGATTATCTCCTTTATTCCGGACTGTATGATTGCCTTTGCACACTCGTGGCAGGGGAAGAGACCAACATATACTGTAGATCCGGCAAGCTTCTTTCCGCTGGCATTAAGAATAGCGTTAAGCTCTGCGTGTACGACATATTGATATTTGGTTTCTCCAAGGCTTTCATCTCTGTTCCAAGGGAACTCGTCGTCCGAGCAGCCCTGAGGGAATCCGTTATATCCGGTGGAGAGAATTCTCTTGTCGGTATCAATTATGCATGCGCCGACCTGTGTGCTGGGATCCTTGGATCTTTGAGATGCAAGGATTGCAACTCCCATAAAATATTCGTCCCAGGATATATAATCATTTCTCTTATCCATTTTAATACTCCCAAAATGTATTTTAATTATTTTAACACAAAAGATTCTTAATGTCAATAATAAAATAAGTAAGGAGGGCAGAATGAGCTTTTCTGAATATAACAAATGCCTCTTGTGCGGCAGAAAATGCGGCGTTGATAGAACCAAGATCGCCGGATATTGCAAAGCAAGGGATGATATGTATATAGCACGTGCGGCCCTTCACATGTGGGAGGAGCCGCCTATATCCGGCAGCCGAGGCTCGGGAACAATATTCTTTTCCGGATGCTCATTATCCTGTGTATATTGCCAGAATCAGGAGATATCGCGCGGCAGAAACGGAAAAAGCGTTGACATCGAACGCCTCGCTGATATTATGCTGGATTTGCAGAGTCAGGGCGCCCATAATATTAACCTTGTTACACCTACGCACTATGTTCCATCCATAGCTGCTGCAATTATTATTGCCAAGGAGCGTGGATTGTCAATTCCGATTGTATATAATACCGGTAGCTATGACACACCCGAGGCGTTAAGACTTTTGTCGGGGCTAGTCGACGTTTATCTGCCGGATTTAAAGTATTATACCGGTCGCTTAGCCCACGAGCTTTCATCTGCGCAGGATTATCCTATCGTGGCAAGAGAGGCGATTGCCGAGATGTACAGGCAGGTCGGAGAGCCGGTATTTAACGGTGAAGGTATTATGCTTCGTGGAGTAATTGTTAGATTGCTTTTGCTTCCCGGGCATGTGGCAGAGGCAAAGCTATCGCTGAAGCATCTCTACGAGGTCTATGGTGACGGCATATACGTGAGCTTGATGAATCAGTATACTCCTATGCCCGGCATGAAGGCCCCGCTTAACCGACGGGTTAGTCACAATGAGTATGCTCAGCTGATCGAATATGCCGAGCGACTTGGCTTGAAAAACGGTTTTATTCAGGATTTTGGTACGGCAGAGGAGAGCTTTATTCCGCCGTTTGACTGTACAGGTATATAAAAGACCGACGGGAATTCCGTAGGTCTTTTTTTGTTTTATGAATTCTTTTTTGCTTTGTCTCTCATTCTATAATCCCTTGACCTCTTTTTCTTAATGTAGATGTCATAGGATGCATATGAAAGCACTCCGACAACTATAGCGATGCTGGTGACGTGCACCCACATTTCGGTAGAGTTCTCGGTTTTCAGCTCCTCCCATCGGGAGTTAACCACCGACTGAATGTCAACAGATTCATCACTGTAGTAATTCATATAGGCGGGATTGTAGGAATAGTTGATATTTGCCTCTTCCTTGGTTTTACCGTAAAGAATTTCCCACGCAGATACATATTCGGTATCATAGTTGGCAGAAAGCATGGACTGGTAGTGTGCGCTTTCTGTAACCGCCTTATTGGGAGATGCATAGCCGATATAGAGGGCATTGGCGGTTGCGGCCTCCACTGAAATCATATAGTTGATGTATTCATGCGCAAGATCGGGATTTTTAGAGGTAGAGGGAATGCACATTGCATCAACAAAATAGTTTGTACCCTCTTTAGGATAATAGAAGTTAAGATCCTCGTTTTCGGCAGCCATTGTAAGGAAATCGCCCGCAAAGTAGGGGGCAATATATGCAGATGCGCCCTTCATCTTGTTAAAGATCTCATCATTAACATATCCTTGAAGCAGGGGCTTTTGCAATTTCAATTCATCAAGCGCATTTGTCCAAACTGTAGGATCCTTGGAATTGATATCCCAGTTATTCTTGTACATTGCCGAGGCAAATGCATCTCTTGGGTTGTTAAACTGGAGGATCTTGCCCTTGTACTGCTCATCCCAGAGCAGACCCCAGCTCTGCTTGTCAATATCCTCCTGATCTACGAATTCGGCATTGTAAATAATACCCAGCATACCGTAGGTATAGGGAACCGAGTATTCGTTGGTTGGATCATAATAGAGGTTTTTGAAATCATCGCTGATGTTAGCATAGTTGGTAAGCTTGGAGAAATCAAGCTTAAGCAAAAGAGGCTCGCCGCTCCCATTTGTGGTGCTGAGCATCTTCTGGATCATATAGTCCGAGGGGATAACGATGTCGTAGGCAACTGCGCTGTTGGTGATCTTAGCGAACATATCTTCGTTGGTAGCGTAGGTGGAATAGTTTACCTTAATATAGCACCCGTAAACATCGGCCAAATTCTCGTTAAAGTAATCCTCAAATCCCGAATTTACGTCAAACAGACCGTATTCGGAATCCTCCTCGTCCGAAATATATTCGCCCCAGTTGTAGACGTTGAGCGTCTTGGTGGGATAATTTTTCTTTGCCTCAACGTCGTCATTACCGCATGAGCAGAGTGACAATGCAAGGATAAAAACTAAGGTAAGAAGAAACAAAACCTTGTATCTTTTCATTATTTCCTACCTCCGTTCTTCTTTTTTCCTGTATTTGTCTTCTTAGAGCTCTTGATATTCGAGATGATAAGCAGGGTAAATACCGTGATAATAATTATGGTCGAAAGAGCATACATATCAGGCTTTACAGTCTTCTTTGTCATAGAATATATGAGCAGGGGAAGGGTCTGGAAATTAGATGGGCTTACAAAATAGGAAATAACGAAATCGTCCAGTGAAAGAGTGAACGCCATTACAAGACCGGAGATAACACCGGGCATGATGTTGGGTAGCTTTACCTTAAAGAATGCTTGTACAGGGGTACAGCCCAGGTCCAGCGCTGCCTCGGTAAGCGATTCGCCAAGCTCGTTTATTCTGGGGAGAACCGACAGGATAACGTAGGGCAGACAGAAGGTAGTATGCGCAATAAGCATAGCGAAAAATCCGATAGAGTCGTAATCCTCGATACGAAGAATAGCCACTACTGCGGCAAAGAACAGCATAAAGGATACGCCGGTAACAATATCCGGGTTCATCATCGGTATGTTTGTAACCGAGCTGACCGCTTTCTTTATCCACTTACTCTTCATGCGGTAAATTCCCTCGGCCGCCGCAGTACCTATTACTGTAGAAAGAAGCGAGGAGGATACCGCAAGAATAAGCGTGTTTCTCAGCGCCAAAAAGGCGTTTTGATCAGAGAACAGCTTTATATACCATTGGAAGCTAAAGCCGACGAAATTGGCCGTGCTCTCTGTCTTGTTAAACGAAAACAGTATGAGTGTAAGTATGGGAATATACAGAATTGCAAAAACGAGGCAAAGGTATATTCTGGAGGCATATTTTTTCATACGATAATACCTCCTTCATCTTCCTCGGAGAATCTGTTCATAATTCCAATGGAAATAAGAATCAAAATCATCATTACAAGGGAGATAGCGCCACCAACGTTGTATGCGCCGGTAACAAACTGTCTTTCAATAGTATCTCCGATAAGCTCAAATGTTCCTCCGCCCAGCTTCTGTGAAATATAGAAGGTGCTGATAGAGGGAACGAGAACCATTGTTACGCCGGAGATTACGCCCGACATGGAAAGAGGGAAGATAACCTTGGTAATAACCTGGAAGGTGTTACAGCCAAGGTCGCTTGCCGCCTCCCACATATGCTTATCAATTTTTGATACGCAGGTGTAAATGGGAAGCACCATATAAGGCAGAAAGTCGTATACCATACCGAAAATAACGGCCCCCTTAGTTCCGACGATGTGCATAGATGTACCGAGAATGGTGTTAAGCAGACCGCCGTCGTCGAGTATAGCCATTATGGAGTAGGTTCTTATAAGAAGGTTTGTCCACATGGGCAGCATAAGAAGCATAACGAAAATCTTCTGATGCTCCGGCTTTGCCCTTGCCATTATGTAGGCTAAAGGATAGCCGATAAGCAGACAAATAAATGTAGCAATTACGGATAGCTCAAGTGAGAGCACGAATATAGGCACGTATTCGCCAAGAGATAAGATATTATCAAAGCTAAACGCTCCCGAATCATCCGTAAATGCATAGAAAATTACTATGATAAGCGGCAGAATAATAAACAGTATAGCCCAGAAAATATGGGGCGCTGCCGCTATTGCATGCATAACGGAACGCTTCTTCTTCATCGTCAGAACTCCTCTGCGGTATCAGCATCGGAAAGCTGGTCGAGCTCGTCCGAGAAGGAAGAATAGTCACCGAATTTACCGGAATATTTAGACTTCTTCATAATATGAATAGCCTCAGGCTCGATGAACAGGCCGATGGTTGCATCGGGCGCAACGTAATCGGTAGACTGTATCATCCATTTGAAGCCCTTGATATCTACGATAATCTCATAATGTACGCCCTTAAAGGTAACGCTGGTAACCTTACCGGTAAGCATGCCATTTTCGGGAGCAACCACGTCAACGTCCTCGGGTCTTACAACAACGTCAACAGGCTCGTTTGCTTCGTATCCGCCGTCAACACAGTCAAAGGTGTGAGAGGAGAAGCGTACACGTCTGTCCTCAAGCATAACGCCATCGATAATGTTACTTTCACCGATGAAGTCGGCTACAAAGGCGTTTTTAGGCTCGTTGTATATATCGGTAGGAGTGCCGATCTGCTGAATCTCTCCATCTGCCATAACCACGATTGTGTCCGACATGGAGAGAGCCTCCTCCTGGTCGTGTGTAACGTAGATAAAGGTGATACCGATAGCCTGCTGAATAGTTTTAAGCTCGTTCTGCATATCCTTACGAAGCTTAAGGTCGAGGGCTCCGAGCGGCTCGTCGAGGAGAAGAACCTTTGGGTGAGAAATAAGAGCTCTTGCAATAGCAACTCTCTGCTGCTGGCCGCCAGAAAGCGTGCTTACGCTCTTGTTTTCAAATCCCGACAGCGCAACCATCTTTAGCATTTC
>JAGCLY010000031.1 GCA_017646745.1 Clostridia bacterium | reverse complement strand
GCCTTACCGCTGACGAGATCGCTAAGAACGCAGACTTCTTCTGCTTCGGTACTAACGACCTTACTCAGATGACCTACGGCTTCTCTCGTGACGACGCTGGTAAGTTCCTCAACGCTTACTACGATGCAAAGATCTTCGAGAACGATCCCTTCGCTAAGCTTGACACCACCGGTGTTGGTAAGCTTATGAACATGGCTGTTACCCTCGGCAGACCCGTTAACGAGCACCTCCATGTAGGTATCTGCGGCGAGCACGGCGGTGACCCCACATCTGTAGAGTTCTGCCACCAGATCGGCCTTGACTACGTATCCTGCTCTCCCTTCAGAGTTCCGATCGCACGTCTTGCTGCTGCTCAGGCTGCTCTTAAGAACTAATTTCAAGTTAGTTATTAACCTTAATATAAGAAACGCGTCCTCGAAAGAGGGCGCGTTTTGTTTTGGGAGAGTACGGCTACTACGTATCCTGCTCTTCCTCGTTAAAACATAGTCGATAAATTTCACAAGCACCGCTTGTTCATTTTTCTCCTTGTTTTAATCTCATCCTCGGTCGCAAACCGTTATCAACGGTTTGCTCTCTCGTCACCTTCAGAGTTCCGATCGGTTCTCGCTGCGACTCGGTCACCTTCGGGGTCTGACAGTCCACCGGACTGTCATTCAATACCCTCAGGCCGCTTCGCTACTTGCTGCTGCTCAGGCTGCTCTTAAGAACTAATTTAATGGAAATCGTCCGATATCAAAGAGGATAAATGAGGTTGTACTAGGACAACTTTTTATAAAAATGTAGATCAAAAAGGGGAGTCAGAAATGACTCCCCTTTAAAATTATTTGGTTTTAAGCCAAGGATTAAACCTCGTTATCACGTCTGTAGGGGTTATCTTCCTTAGCGGTCCAGCTAAGCTCTGCATCGGTTGCAGTAACGGTTACGCAGTCGATGAGGGGACCACGGGTAACACCCTCACCACCGAGATCGTTAGAGAGAACCTTAAGAACGATGGTGTTCTCGCCCTCTACAAGCTCAACAGGAGCGGAAAGTCTGCAGGTAGTGAATGTCGCGGTATCCATCTCACACTTTTCGATGAACCAGTTAGGAATAAGCTGCTCCTCGCCGTTTACGATAACTGCGAAGCTTTCAGAATCGAGGGTTATGTCGATAAGCTCACTGCCAAGCATAATAACAATGTTAGCAGTAGATGCCTTGCTTGCAGTGAAGGTAAAGGTAAGCTCTGTCTGGTCATTGTGAGTATAACCTACATAATAGCCGTTGGACCACATTTCCTTCTGAGCGTCGGTACCGTCGCCGTAAATCATGCTAAGACCGGAATTATTGTTAGAGATACCTGCGCCTGCAACACCGTCAAGATCAGTGTACTCAGCTTCCATAGTAAGGGAGTTCTTACCTGCGGAGTTGCCACCGTTACCGCCATTGCCGCCGTTGCCACCGTTGCCACCGTTGCCGATAAACTGATTAAGTATCTCACAACCAGTGAAGCTTGCTACAATCATAACAATTGCAAGAGCAAGCCCAATAATTTTTTTGATATTCATTTTTATTTTCTCCTTTTAATTAAAATCTTTTTTTAGTAAACGCAGAAACGAGAGTAATTACAGCAAGCACACCGCAAAGAGTGTAGAGTGCGGTTACCCACCAAGGATCTCTGTACGCCCAAACGATACCTTCGCCCATACCGTTCATTGCGTTAGAGTTAGCTACTGTATAAAGAATGTTCTTTGTAGCGCGTCTGATAGCCGCAACAGCAGTAGGAGAGGTGGTATCATCAAGAGGACCATAGTTGCAAAGGCTGAGGTCGCCACCTGCACGGATCATCTGATCCTCGTTCATATAAGGCTCGGTAGTTACGAAATCGGTGATTACCATACCTCTAAAGCCCCATTCGTCACGAAGAAGCTCGGTAAGAAGAGGATAAGAACCACCGGTCCAAGTAAGACCGATACGGTTGAAGGAGGACATCATTGCAGTAGTACCGCCATCCTTAACACACATTTCGAAGGGCTTGAAATAAAGCTCACGCATAGACTGCTCGTTTGCCCAAGTAACAAGACCTGTACCGCCACGATTGGTTTCCTGCTCGTTAAGAACCCAGTGCTTAAGGTATGTGTAAACGCCCTTAGACTGCGCACCCTTAACAACAGCGCTTGCCATCATGCCGGAAAGATAACCGTCCTCGGAGTAGTATTCGAAGTTTCTACCGCCGAACTGAGAACGATGGAGGTTGGTAGCGGGAGCGTACCAGCCAGAGTAAGGTCTGCCGTCGCCTGCCTCGTTACCGATGAGACCCTCGTTACCGATCATCTCACCCATAGCCTCTGCAAGCTCAACGTTCCATGTTGCAGCAAGAACACATTCAGTTGCATAGTAGCAGGTATCGTAAACAGCAGAGTCACCCATAAAGAGTGAGAAGCCCATAGGACCGTCTGCATCTATAGTAAGAGGCTTGTCAATGTTTCCAATCTGAAGTGTACGGAAGTTACCTCTTGCGATCATTTCCGCCATTTCTTCAACGGTAAGCTGATCAAGAAGCTCATCCCAAAGGGGATCGTCATAATCCTTACCTGTGAGTTCCCAAAGCTTAACCTTAGCTTCCTCATAAGTAAGCTGCTTTTCGCTCTGGTTAGGCATATTAGTGGTATACCAAGGATCGCTCTCTTTATCATTAAGCTTGTATGTAAGAGCTGCGATGATCTCATCTGTAGCTACTCTGTACTCAAGCTCGGATGCACCCTTAAGCGCATCAAAATTAGCAAAGTTGTTTGCTCTGGAGAGGTACTCATCAACGTGATTACTTACATCGTCAAAGAGATTTTCAATCTCATGGCCTGTTTTATCATCGGTGGAATACTTAAATCCACCTTCGGGAACGGTATAAGTGAACTTAATCACATCATCGTTTGCCCAATCATGAGCATTTCTCGAAATATAGAAGCTATACTCACCTGCCTCAACCTCGTAGCCCACGAAACCGTTACCGTTAGCATCGTTGTAGTCATAAGATGCAAGGTCACGTACGTCAAGCTCAAGAGTTAAGGTCTCCTTACCGCCGGCACTAAGCTCCTTAGTCTTAGCGAATGCACCAAGAACAACGTGTGCCTTCTCAATACCACCCACGGTGTAGGGAGCGCTGTAATAAAGCTGAACAACCTCTTTACCGCTGTACTTATTACCTACGTTGGTAACCTCAATCTCAAAGGAGATCTTACCATCCTCGGTAAGGGTTGCTGTGTTGCCACTGCCCTCAGTAACGTCATACTGGAACTCGGTATAGCTCATACCGTATCCAAGAGGATAAACAACGTTCTCCTCATACCAAGTGCCGCCTGCCTCAGCAGCGCGGGTCTCATAGTAACGGTAACCGGTATAAATACCCTCACGGTATTCAACAAACCAGCCCTTTCTTACCTTAGCAGAGCCGTCATCATTAAGAGTTACGTAACGGTTGCCATCCTCAACAAGGTTATTACCGAAGTTGAACCAAGTGGGATCCTGCTTGAAGTCACGGGGATAGGTATCAGCAAGTCTGCCGGAGGGAGTGATCTCGCCGCTGAGAATCTTGCCGAGTGCGGTTGCACCGGAAAGACCGGGATGACCGATCCAAAGCGCAGCTGTGATCTTCTCATTATATGCATAATGAGTAGGATCATCAAGGAAGCCAAGCTCCATAGCAGAGGAGCTGTTGATAACGATGATTACGTTGTCAAAGTTTGCGCATGCCTCGTTGATCATATCAACCTCGTTCTGATCGAGCTGGAGATAATGATCGTCCTTGGATCTTGCACCGGGAATAACCTCTGTTCCCTTCCAGTTGGTATATCCCTTGCCGTCCCAGAACATAGATCTGGGAAGGTCGTAACCCTCGCCGCCGATACGGCTGATAACTACGATTGCTGCATCGGAATAATCCTTGTAACTATTCTTTACCTCATCTGTATACATAGATACAGGAGTTTCGCCTACGGCATAACCGGTAAGAATATCACCCATATTAGGAGTAGAGGGTCTGCCGTTTCCGGACTTAGAGTTGTCCTTGTAGAAGCTCTCAATAACAGGGTTACATACAAAACCGCCTGCTGCCTCAAGGCTACCACAAAAATCAACAGTTGTGGAGGCTGCGCTCGAGCCCGCATTGGAGCCCGAACCGCCTTTCACGATATTTACAGAATTTTTACCGAATACGGTAACCTTGCTCTGCTTTGCAAGAGGCAGAGCACCGCCTTCATTCTTGAGAAGAGTAATTGCCTCTTCTACTATATCCTCGTTAAGCGCATTTGCTGCCGCGAGAACCTCCTCCTTGCTGGAGTAGTCAGACTTGAAATACTGGTAATCATCCGGATTACCGCTTTCAAGGTATCTTTCCTCGCCACCAAGGAATGTGGAAGAAAGAAGGCTATATACGTAAGATACTTCAGTAGTTACAAAGGTTGCAACCATAAAGAACAGAGTTAAAATCAGGCAGAATATAAACGCCGGATTACGTCTCATATTTTACGTACCGTCCTTTCTATTTTTGCTTTTAATTAAATACTTTCTACCTTTCTCTTGTTACGAGGAATGTAGGCGGTGGTTTCACCGGATGCATCTGCATCTGCATTAAGATTTTTTGCAATGAAGAGAGTAAGAGTAAGCTCGTCACCAATCTTACCTTCAGCATTTGCAGTTATGGTGAATACAAAGATACCTGCCTCAGTGGGAGTTCCCGTAATCTCACCGTTAGCATTAAGAGTAAGTCCCTCAGGAAGTCTACTGCCTTCCTTAAGGCTGTAATCAACCTTAGCTGTACCGGTAGCGGAAACAACACCGAAGTACTCGGCATCTTCCTGACCGTGAGCAAGAGTGATACCACTGTTGAATACGATACCTATAGACAAGGTATATGTTGCCTCAACAGGAGTTGCCATAGGTGCAGAAGCCATAATTGTAATCTCAAGGTCAGTAACAGTTTCCTTAGGCTTACCTACGATGTAACCACCGGGGGTAAGTGCAAGTCCCTTAGGAAGAGTGCTGCCTGCAGCGAGAGTATAAGTTACCTCATTTGCGCATTCTGCGTTAGCAACAGATACAAAATAGTCCTCTCCGAACTTACCGTCGGGAAGCTCAATAGCCTCATAGCTAAGATCGTTGTAAATAGAAATCTCATATGTTGCGGTTCTATCCTTATAACCAAGAGCACTTGCAACAACGGTGAACTTATAGCTCTCGCACTCGAATACGGGAGTACCGCTGATAATACCATCAGAAGAAAGCTCAAGACCTCTGGGAAGAGCCTCGCCGTCCGCAAGAGAGTAAGAAATTGCAGGGAATCTGTCAATTTCCTCCTGAGTTGCATCAGGCTTTTCGATTATAGCTGTTCCAACAGATACACTATATTCCTTGCCGATACCTGCAAGAGGAAGCGCAGGCGCATCGATATTATATACGATAGAACCTGCTGCGCTGATAACGCTGAGAGAGAAGGTAGTTTCCTTGGAATAATCAATGTAGGTTGCAACAATTGTGAAATTACAGGAAGGAGTTTCCATAGCGGGCTGACCGGAAATAGTACCGTCTGTGCTAAGAGTAAGTCCCTCGGGAAGAGCACTTCCCTCCTTAAGAGTATAAACTATGTCAGAATCCTTTGCCTCGGGATAAGCCTCTGTGTTAACGTGCGCAGTAGCAACACTTGCAACATAATCAACGTTAACTACACCGGTCTTAAGAGAAATTGTATCAAATGAAACAATAGGACGAGGCTTTGTAGGAGTACTTCCGGTATTCATTGCCATACTATTTGCATGAGAGTAAAGAATACCCTGAGCTGCATTTCTGAGTGCAGTAACTGCGGTAGGAGAGCTGGTACCCCAGGACAAACCACCTGTACCAAGCGCAAGATTAGCACCGGAACGAACCATCATATCACCATGGGACCAAGAAGAGTAAGAGTCGGTTACAATGTTACCGTTGAATCCCCACTCATTATGAAGGATCTCGGTGATGAGCTCGTAAGAGCCGCCTGCCCAATAAGTACCAATCTTATTAAGAGAGGTCATGATACCCATGGTGTTCGCATCCTTAACGCAAACCTCCCAGGGCTTGATATAAATTTCACGCATAGTCTGCTCGTCGAGCCATGTAAGAAGACCGCAACGGTTTGCCTCCTGATCGTTAACACCGAAGTGCTTAACGTAACAGATAAGACCCTTGGACTGCGCACCGTCGATCATAGCGGCAGACATAATACCAGTGAAGAGACCGTCCTCAGAATAGTATTCAAAGTTACGGCCCGAGAAGGGAGAACGGTGAATGTTTACCGCAGGAGCATACCAGAAGGGGATCTTGGAGCCGTTGGATCCGTTACCCCAAAGAGCCTCGTTACCCATGCCAACACCCTTTGCTCTTGCAAGATCCTTGTTCCAGGTAGATGCAAGAACGGTTTCACCACACCAGGTAGAGTAAGTTCCATCAGGAGCGCCGTACAGCCATCCTGCAGGACCGTCTGCATTGGGTACTCTGGTTACTCCGAGATCGGTATAGTTCTGACCTGAAGCATATCCACCTTTCATTGCAAGGTCTCTGAGCTGATCCACAGTAAACTGATCCATATACTTATCCCAAAGGGGATCATTATAATCAACAGCAACAAGATCATGAAGCTTAAGTCCGTTATTTGCGCCTGTAGTAGGCATAACGTCGGTATACCAGGGTCTATCGGGAGTATCGCAGTTAGAATTCCACTCTGCAAGACCGTTCTTAACATAATCGGTAGCGGTGATCTTATATGCCATCTTGGGGAAGGTGCCTGCAAAGTCAGCACGGCTCATATAACCAACGCCGTCCTTTGCTCCCTCATCATTGAGGAGATAGTTACTTACGTCATCAAAACGGTTAACAATGGGATAACCTGTTGTTTCAGAGGTCTCGTATGCGAAATCAGCGCCAACAGCATAGTTGATTGTATGTACTGCGGTGTGAGCATCCTTCATAAGCTTGATCTCATAGTTGCCCTTTTCAAGCTCATAACCCTTGAAGCCGTTTCCGTTCGCATCATTCCAGTCATAGGAGGACATGCTACGTACGTTCATCTTAATTGTTACGATATCAGACTCACCGGGTTCGAGAAGCTTGGTCTTAGCAAATTCGCCAAGAACAACGTGAGCCTTTTCAATTCCGCCGGTGGTGTACGGAGCAGTATAGTAAAGCTGAACAACCTCTTTACCTGCCACGCTACCGGTATTGGTTACTTTAACCTTAACCTTAATAGTACCATTGGGGTCAATAAATTCATTATTCTGAGGATTGGACTCTACGATTTCCCAGTCAAAGGTCGTGTAAGAAAGACCGTAGCCGAAGGGATATACTACCTGAGAATCATACCAGCTATCCCACTCTGTAGTAGTAGTGCTATGAACCTCATTGTCGCCATCCTTATCATTGCTGAGTACAACGTTCTGTCCGGTTACCTGGTTGTATACGACATCAGCCTTGCCCTTGCCTGCGCTGCTGTATGCACCAAAGCCTTCCTCGTATCCACGGGTCTCGTAGTAACGGTAACCCATGTAGATACCCTCTTTATAAATAACGTAGTTGTTCTGGTAACCACCACCACCGTTACCACCCGATCCGGGAAGGTTAGCATACTGGTTACCCTTGTTGGAGGAACCATTTTCCATCATATTGTTGGCATGGTTCTGCCAAACGGGATCGTTCTTGAAATCTCTTGCCCAGGTATCAACGGTACGACCGCTGGGGTTGATCTCACCCTTAAGAGCCTTTGCAACTGCAACATTACCCGAAGAACCGGGATAACCCATCCAGATACAGCCCTTTACGTTGGGGTGATAACCGTAATGACCGGGATCATCAAGGAAACCAACCTCGAACTGAGAACCTGTATTAAGAAGCACGATAACGTTGTCAAAGTGCTCGCCAAGATACTTAAGAAGATCAGACTCGTTCTGATCAAGCTGGAGATAATGATCATACTTATCTCTTGCGCCGGGAACGGGCTGATTGGAATTAGCACCCCAACTCTTGTAGGTACTTCCGTCCCACATCATTGTTCTGGGAAGGTCAAATCCCTCACCGGAAATACGGCTGAATACTACTATCGCAGCATCACCATACTCATCATAAGTTGCCTCAAGATCAGAGGTATAGTTAGCTACGGGAGTTTCACCTGTGTTATAACCGGGAGAAACGTTACCGTTTCCGGGTGCGGCGCCTCTGCCGGAACCGGATCTGGAGTTATCCTTATAGAAGCTAACAAGATTGGGGTTGACGCTGAAGCCCTCCTGCTGAAGTGCCTCGATAAAGCCTGTTACGGGAACTCCGCCACCTGCGCCTGAGCCCGAACCACCGGACATTACGCTAACGGAGTTTTTACCGAAGATGCTGACCTTAAGGTCACCACCGATAGGAAGCGAGCCATCGTTCTTAAGGAGAATAAGGCCCTCTCCTTCAATCTCTTCATTTAATTCTCTGTTTGCAGCAATAACCTCTTCTCTGGTATCGTAATCAGAGTTGAAATAGTTGCCGTATGTAGGAGAAGTAGGTGCATAGAATGCATTTGCAACAAGCGATGATGTGCCGGTCAGAGTGATGCTGATACAGGTCACAGCACACAAAGCGCCACTGACTAATTTTCTGAAAATACTGTTTTTCATATTACTCTGCCTCCTCCTCGTAACCGAATACGTTGTTATATGCAAGAACTACGCTGAAGTTGTGAGGATAATATGTGCCTGTACCCTCTACAGTGTTCTTTCTTACGCTGAAGTAGAAGTCGCCGTCATTCTCTGTACGAGGAACTGTGATAGCAACGAGAACTACGTCACCGACCTCCTCATGAACAACGGTTGCGTGATAGGTGTTGGATCCGCTTCTGGGATCGGGATCTGTACCTACGCAGATATCAAACTGGCTGAGGTAATCACCCGAAGTCGCATTGTTAATTACACGCGCATAAATGGTTGTGTAAGGATTCTCCGGATCATACTCGGGCATATTAGTGATTTTTACAGTTCTTGCAGCAGGAACCTTGCCGTTAAACTGAGCGCCGTAAATAGAGTAAGTAGCAAGACCGTACTTAGCATTATAATGGAACTCTCTTTCCCACTGATACTTAGTATCTGTAGTAGCATCGAGCTCAACAAGCTGTGCCTTACCGGTAGTCTTGAGGAGAGGATCTCCGTCAGGATACATCGGAGCAGAACCAAGAACAACGTCTACGTTGAAGGTTCCTCCGCTACCCTCAATGTTTTCACGGAGAGCAATACCCATGTAAGGCTTGTAAATGCCGAGTCCACCAATGAAATATTTAGTAACGGTAGAATGAGCAGGAACGGTAACATATCCGGATGTAGCAATGTTGCCGTAGAAGGTTACGTAAAGTTCAAGAGTTACGTCATAATCGCCGTGGTTCTTGAAAATAGCCTTCATAGTATTGGTTCCCTCATCGATAGTATCGAGAACAGAGCCAGGAATGTTTTCGGGAGTGTTTGTCATAGCAGCCTCACCTGCGGTAAAGGTGAGACGGTAGCCGGAAAGTCCCTCAAGATCGGGGTCAACAGCCTCACCTGCGGGAGTACCGTCGGTGATAAGCTTAGATCCTTTAGAAGTATCCCAATAATTATTGGGTTTAGAAGCAGTGAAAATAGTAGTCTTAAGAGGCGAGTAGTTTGCCCATACTGTATGAGACTCACCGGGCATCTCAAATGTGAACTCGGGAATGCCCATCTCACCGGCTCTATTGTTAACAACACCGCTATCCCAACCTACGAACATCATACCTTCGGAATCTTCATATGCCTTTACGGTAATCTCGGTACCGTACTTAACACCATAAGAAACAATGTCATACTTAGGATTAGAGCCGTGCTTGTTATTGCCCACGATCTCGCCGTCTATGCTTTCGCCATCAGCAAGAATAGATTCAACACCGATAAGATTAAGAGTATAAAGCTTATCTGCGTAATCAGCGGTAATAACGATGTTCTCAGCGGGCATCTTGAAGATATTACCGTTGGTTACAACACCGCGAGTACTGAAGTTCCAACGCTGGAAATCCTTATGCTCGGGAATAATAGCAGTAAGGGTTACATATTCACCGGGAGCAGCTTTAGACACACTGGATGTACCGCCGTTAACGGTAATGGTGTAAAACTCCTTAGGTGAAAAATCATCCTTTACAATAAGAACGATAGTATGTGTTTTGCCACCTGCAGATGCACAGATAACAGCCTCACCCTTGCTAACAAGGGTAACCTTACCTGTCTCATCGATAGTAGCAACATCGGGGTTGTTACTTGTATAAGTAACTGTTCCATCAGCTTTAGCATCCTTTTTAACAGTAGCGCTAAGCTGAATTTCCTTGGAATTCATATCTGTGGTGAGTGTTCCCTCAACCGTTTCGCCATCCATCTTAATGGTCACAGAGTAAACCTTATAAATGGGTGCGGGGGGCTGAAGTTGCTGCTCTTGAGATGTGGGAGTGTCAGGCTGACATCCAACGAGGAAAAGAGCGCACAGTATCATCATCAAGGAGAGAATTGCAAATATGAGTTTAGATTTAGTCTTCATATTTCCTCCACTTTGTTTTTTTACATTAAATTACATGTTACTGGAGTTTTGATTGGCGCCCGAGCCCGAGGTTCGGGCGCTTATAATTAATCAAAAGATTGTTATTCTGCAACAACCTCTATCTCGTAGGTACAGGTTTTGCCTGCAAACTGTACGATTACAGTATGCTTACCAACATCTTCTGCGGTAAATACGTGGCCGTCAAAATTGGTAATGAAGCCGGTCTGCACATAGCAGGTCTTGCCTATATTCATAGTAATAGGAACGTTAAGAATGAGATCCTTAGAAGAGAATGTTTCTCCCGCCTTGAATGTTGTTGTACTTGCGGGCTTGTTAATAGAAATAGAATCTACCTCTTCATCATATACGTAGAAGTAACCGTAAACGCCGAGAACAACGTCGGTTTTTATGTCGCAGTCAACATAGTAATGGAACCAGTTGGAACCGTTTTTATTCTTAATAGTGAACTCGCAGATTGCAGTACCGTTTGCGGGAATAGTCACCTTACCGTTACCGCCACTAGCATCGTTCTGGAGATTCATTACGACATCCTGGTCGCTGTAATTTCTATAGTAAAGAACTACTTTTCTAAGCTGACCTGCGGGAGCATTATCTCCAAGGTTGGGAATAACTGTCTGCCAACCGGGATCATTGTTGCTCATTTGGAGGTAGAACTCACTTTCACTGGTAGCACCCTTTGTGCCTGCACCGATATAAATCTTGGTACCGGGAACACCGTCAACGTAACCATGCTCAAGCTTACCGTTCTTGATATTAGAGCCGATCTTGCTGGTCTGGGTAGTAATTCCGAAGTGAACCCAGTTCTCCATGCTCTTTACACCGTACTCAACACTACAGGAAGCACACTTAAGTGCTGCGCCGGGAAGGATAGGACCGGAGGGCTCGATATGACAGCTTATGGTTTCAATGGCTACAAGATGGTTGTTACCATAGCTATCGGAGAAGATTGCGCCGCATCCATCAGCCTTACACACGTAATGCGCATTAATACCGTCGCTTACACAAGCAACAGGGGCAACTGCGGGTACGTATTCGATCTGGTGAATATGGTCGTTAACAACTACCTCGTATGTGGTAGTAATGCCACCGAAGTTTACGGTTACTGTCTTAGTACCTGCAAGAGCATCCTCTTCGGTAAATACGTATCCGTCAAGATCGGTAGTATAATTGTTATAGATATATACTCTGCTATAATGGTTAGTAGCTGGATCTGTATCGGGGCCCATGCCTTCCGCGGTGAGGATCAATCCCTCTGCACTGAAGGTTTCTCCTATGCCAAAGTTAAGCTTGTTAGCGGGAACGGAAACAGATACCGCAGTGATATAATCTGCGATGAACTCACCCCAAATGCTTACAGAAGCACCCGCCTCAGCGCCCTCGGGGAATACGATCTGGCTATTAAGACCAACTATGTGTCTGGTGAACGTAGACTTCATAGTAACAACCTTAGTCTCGCCGGGAGCAAGAGTAATGTCTACAAAGCCCATATCGTAATAATAGTCAATATTACTGTATCTGAAGCTAACAGAAGAATCGCCTTGGTTGGTGAAATAAAGTCTGATGTTCTTAGTTTCACCATTAAACTGAGGAATACCGCAGTTAAATCCGGACATACCTGCCGCCGCAACGTTCTTGTTGTTAGCAAAGGAAACTCCAGAGTGAGCCGCAGTACCGTTAGGAAGAGTAACGAGTGTCGCATGCGCACCGTCGTTAAGAACTACGTACTCTGCCTTAATGGACTCATCGTGAATATATGCACCGGGCTTTCCGGGAGCAAGACCGTCGGGTCCTTCAGGAGCAGCAAGAGTGCTGCTGGGAGCAAAGGAAATAAGCTTATCAGCCTCGAAGAATACGCACTGTGCTTTACAATCTGCACAGCCCTCGCTGAGACAGTTGCCGCAATAAGCGCACTTTACATGCTGGAATCCGCACTTGCTACAGTGCTCGTTTTCATCAAATACGTGGGTGTGAGGAAGCTTTGCAATAGGCTCTTCCTTCGCGTAATCACAGGTCTCGCAGAAGTAGGATGTAATACCCTCTTCATCCTCGGTAGGCTCCTTGGTAACTTGGCCATCACCGAGAACGTGATTGCCCTTACCCTTGATATTGGAGTGGCCGCAGGTGGATGCATGCCAGTGAGCGGTTTCATCAAACGTCCACTCATCAGAGTAACTGTGATAATGAGTGCTGGGTGTAAGAGCATCCTCATAAGAATAACCGCAGTAAACGCAGGTATATTCAATGATTCCATTCTCGGTATCAGTAGCGGGCTTTACAACAAATCCGTCGTCAAAGATATGCTCTGCCCTATCCTTTTCATCATGACCGCAAGAGGATGCGTGCCAGTGATGAGTCTCATCATTAGACCACTCAGACTCCCATGTATGGGTATGAGCAATTTTTGCAATCGCCTCAGTCTTCTTATAACCGCAGATGAGACATGTGTATGTCATAACACCCTCAGCTTCTTCTGTAGCGGGGGTAGTTACAATGCCTTCGCCATAATAATGCTCTGTCTTGTCGATAACTTCATTACAGACTTCGTGAGCGCAGGATCTCCAGTGAGACGTATCGTCGCTCGACCATTCGGCTGCAAATTCATGACCTTCGGGAACTTCATTTTTATCGAAGCCACCGATTGACGAATAATAGGTCAATGCGGGAACTGCGATGACAGACAAAATAGCAAAAATAATAAGTGCTATCTGAAATTTCGTCATTTTCTTTCTCCTAAATCAAATTTACTTTGTTTAAGCTCGAAATGATTAACATTCTTACATTAATAATATATTAAATATTGCGATGCGCCCGACCCGTGTGAATCGGGCGCAAAGTAAGTTTTTTACTTGATCACAAGAATATCGTATTCAACGGTGTAATCACCCCAGCTTACGACAACCTTATGTGTACCAAGATCTGCATCGGTAAATACCTTGCCATCAAGGTTTGTAGTAACGTTAGTAATGCTTACCTTATCAAAGAACTCCTCACCGCTTGCAACGCCGAGAATGATACCGGTAGAGCTAAAGCTGTCACCAACCTTGAAAACGATCTTATTTGCAGGGGTCTTGATGCTTACGTCAACAACCTCACCTCTCTCGTAGAAAAGACCGGTGATGTATATCTCGGTGCCTGCAGCAACATTGCTGTTAAATACAAACTCCTCGTAAGGAAGTCCTGACTTGGTATTAGATGCACTAGCATCATACTTAATTACCCATACGGAGCTCTGTGCTTCGCCTGCCTTAAGATCCATAGTAACGCCGTCACGGTCACCGTAGAACTCAGGCTGCCATGTTATGTTAACATCGGCGTTGGAGAGCATCTCCATATAAACTCTTCTACCGTTTCCGCTTACAGGGAATACCAGGTTAGTACCTGCAGGAAGTGAATTTATATTTGTGGAGATTGAAGAAGTTGTTCCTGCAGGAATGTCTGTCTTCGCAGTAAGCTTAACAGCAATTCTGCCGTCGTCAAGAATAACGTACTCAACAGAGTAGTTATCCTTATTGGTAGCTGCAGGAACGAACGCGATGGTTTCTGCAACGTATGTTTCCTCGGAAGTTACGCCACAGTAAACACAAGCCTTCTTATAAACAGCGTTATTACCCTGCATCTCTACGAAGAGGCTCTCGTCACTAACCTTACCGTAACTGTGCTCGCCATTCGAGCAGTCAACCTCAGGAACTACGTCGATAATGTAGGTAGTAGTATTGTCACCAAAGGTTACGGTTACGGTATGAGTACCGATATCCTCAGCGGTGAAGGCACGACCGTCATAATCGGTAGTAAATCCGGTCTGTGCGTAACAGGTCTTGGAGTTGCTCATAGTGATGGGCACGTTAACAACGAGACCCTCGGAGGTGAAGGATTCACCAACCTTGTAGGTAAGCTTAGTAGCGGGCTTGTTAATCGAGATGGAATCAACTTCCTCGCTATACACGTAGAAGTAACCGTAAACACCGAGTACAACGTCGGAATTAATGTTGGAGTCTACGTAGTAGTGGAACCAGTTAGAACCGCCCGAATTCTTAATAGTGAACTCACAGATCGCGGTGCCGTTTGCAGGAATAGTAACCTTACCGTTACCGCCCTTAGCATCGTTCTGAAGGTTCATGGTTACAGCCTCGTTGCTGTAGTTCTTGTAGAAGAGGATAACTCTTCTGAGCTGACCTGCGGGTGCGTTAGCTCCAAGGTTAGGAATAACGGTCTGCCAGCCGGCATCATTATCACTCATCTTGAGGTAGAACTCACTATCGTTAGTAGCACCCTTTGTACCTGCACCGATGTAAACCTTAGTTCCGGGAACACCGTCAACGTAACCGTGCTCAAGTCTACCGTTTACGATATTAGAGCCGATCTTGCTGGTAGATGTAGTAATTGCGAAGTGAACCCAGTTGTCCATGCTGGAAACACCCATTAATGCGCCACAGTGTGCACATGCAATAGGAGTGCCGGGGAGGTTAGGACCGGCAGACTCGGTATGGCAGGAAACGGTCTGAATAGACTCAAGAATCTTATTGCCATGCTGATCCTCAAACATCATGCCACAACCGTCAACAGTACACTCATAGTGAGCTGCAAGTCCGTCCTTTTCACAAGGAATGGGATCCTGCTGGTCTATGTATGCTATGTTGTGAATATGATCATCAACAATTATCTGATATGCAACAGCATTATCTGCGAACATTACGAATACGGTATGAGTACCTACGTCATCAGCGGTGAAGGTGTAACCGTCAAGATTGGTAACGTAATTTCCGTTAATATAAACTCTATCCTGGCCGGTGCCTTTTGCCTTAAGAACAAGGCCCGCTGCGCTGAAGGTCTCGCCAACGCCGAATCTGAGCTGGGTTGCGGGAGTAGCGATAGTGATCGCATTCATTCTCTCGTCTGCAACGAATTCTCCCCATACAGTGATAGATGCGCCTGCGTCAGCGCCGTTGGGGAATACGATCTGATGGTTAAGACCAATAGAATCATTGGTGTGTGTTGCAACAAGCAGAACTGTCTTGGACTCGCCTGCCGCAAGAGTAAGCTCAACAGAGCCCTTCTCCCAGTAATAGTCGATAGCATCGTATCTGAAGCTAACAGTAGTGTCACCGTTGTTGGTGAAGTGAAGTCTAAGAACCTTAGGAGTATCCTTGAGCTGAGGAATAGCATAGTTGTATCCAAGCTGACCGGATGTTGCATTCTCCTTGTTATTAGCGAAGGATACGCCGGAGTGAGCTGCGGTTCCGTTAGGAAGAGTTATAACAGTTGCATAAGCGCCGTTAGAAAGAATAACGTGCTGTGCGGTAATGGACTTATCATGGATATATGCACCATCCTTGCCGGGAGCAAGTCCGCCGGGACCTTCCGGAGCGGCAAGAACATAGCTGGGAGCAAAGTTAATTACTTCGTTAGTATTTGCAAATTCGCACTTAGCTGCGCAAAGATCGCAGTCAAGGTCATTACACTTACCGCAAATCTCACACTTGTCATCACAAGCATAACCACATGCGCACTTGCCCTCGTCAGCGGGGGTGTGAGCAACCTTTTCACTTTCGTAGTCGCATTTTTCGCACTCGATCCAGTGATAGTTATTATTAAATGTGGGATGCTCGCTGTGTCCGTTTGCAGGAATTTCTTCCTGAGCCTTAATAATTACTTCGCATACAGAGCATCTGATGCCCTCGGTAATACCGCTGTCAGTACAGGTTGCATCCTTGCCTGCAAGAGTTTCCTCGGTGTGTCCCTTTGCGGGGAGCTCCTTAGTTTCGGACTTGCCGCAAATCTGACATACGTTAGTTTCAGATCCGGAGTTAATACAATCGGGAGCTACTGTAGTTGTTTCATTGATGTGGTATTCAGATGTTTTTACCTGATTGCCATTATCCCAATGCATGTAATAGCATACACAGTTTGCAAGGCCGGTCTTGATATCAGGAGTCTGGTCACGGTTGCCCGAGCCATCATCCTTAAGTCCATTAATAATAAAGCCAGTGATATCTGCGGGAAGAACGATCTCATAAACATCGTGTCCGTTTACGCTGCCAACCTTGGTGGGAGCAATGCCGGGCCAAGTGGTATCGGGATTGGAAGCGGAGCCCCAATAATGAACGCTAACCTCTGTCCAGAGCCAGTTATTCTCGAAATAAACGGTTATTCTGGTGCTGGGATCAACTGCGCCACAAGCGGAGCACTTGCCATCAACAAAGTTGTGATCAGCAAGCTCAAGAGTTACCTTCTCGGTAAGCTCGCCGTGACAAGAGCAGCTGTAGTATGCCTCATGTCCTGCTACGGAACAAGTGGACTCTTTAGCTTCTACGAGCTCAATGCCCTCGTGATATGTAATTTCGATAGAATAGAAATAGTTGTTGCCTTCTACGGGAGTAACCTTAAGGGTAGTAGCCTCAAGTGCAAGGTAGATGTAATACTCATCCTTAATTTCCTCACCGCCGTTAAGCTGATAGGAGGTGTATCCGGGATAACCGTGGATAACTACCTTTGCGCCCGCCTTAAGAATAAGGTCGAAGGAGCCGTTCTTTACCTGAGAGTTGTTACCACCGTTGTCGCCAATCTGAATACCGGAGAAGTCAACGATGGATTCCTTATAGTTACCCTCAGAGCCGAAGCTGATGGTTGTATCAGCATTTATTGTTCTGTCTACATACGCCTCAAGAGCAATGCCCTTAATGTATGCATACTGATATGTCTTTTCTTCATTAGGAGTGATAACTACCTTCGTTTCCTCGGTAACGGTGAACTTGTATACGCCGCCCGCGCCGAGATCTGCCTTTTCGCCGTTAAGGTAGATATCAAAGATACCGTAGTTTGCGCTGTGACCGGTAATAGTAACTATGGTGTTAGCGGGAACTACAAACTGAATGTTGGATGTAGCGCCAAACTGGTGAGAATCACCATTGTTTCTGAACGCCTCTCCTGCAAAGCCAAGCTTGCCACCTGCAAGAGCTGCGTTATAACCGTCTGCTGTTGTGAAATCGAAGCTGTCCGCATATCCAAGTACAGGAAGCACTGCGTCACATACAGAACACTCGCAATTTACAAAGCTATGTCCCTTAGCGGGAAGCTCTTCTTGAGCTAAAAGTGTCTCGCCACAATCAGCACATTTCTTACCTGCTGTGAGACCTGTTTCGGTACAGGTGGGTTCCTTACCTGCTACGATTTCCTCGGTGTGAGGAAGTGCAGGAATGGTCATAGTATCTCTGCTAATCTCTGCTTCACATACAGAACAATAAACTACGTTGTCGTAGGATCCGTTAGCGGTGCAGGATGCTGCAACCTGGTTTTCAACAACAACTTCGCCCGGAGTGTGGGAAGCGGAAGGAATGGAGAAGGAATCTCTACTAAGCTCTGTATCACATACAGAACAGTAAACCACCTTATCATAAGAGCCAAGTGCGGAGCAAGTAGACTCTATTCTGTTTTCAATAACAGCATCGCCTGCAGAATGACCCTTTGCAGGAACAAGCTCCTCACCACATGTGGTACAGCTCTGTGCGTTTAAGCAGTCAGCAGCTGCGCCTGCGGTATGACCGGTTGCGGGAACACCGTTCTGAGCTACAAGAACCTCTTTACATACTGAGCAGTGCTTACCCTCGGTAAGACCGGGTACGGAACAAGTGGGAGCCTTTGCTTCGTCAATAGCCTCGGTATGTCCATTTGCAGGAACTACCTGACGATCTACGAAAACCTCTTTACATACCGAGCAGTGCTTGCCCTCGGTAAGACCTGTCTGAGTACAAGTAGGTGCTACCGCCTCATCAATTACCTCGGTGTGACCGGTTGCGGAAATTTCTTCCTGAGCTACCTTGTAGTCACATACGGTGCAGTACTCTCCTGCGGTAAGACCGGCTTCGGTACATGTGGGAGAGATCGCATTCAATTTTACGATATCGTGACCAAGAGCGGAAGTCTCCTTCTGTTCTACAGTTACCGCTCCGCATACAGTGCACTTCTTACCTTCGGTAATACCTGCCTCTGTACAGGTTGCGGGCTTTCCTGCCAAGGTCTCTTCGGTGTGACCAAGAGCCTCACCCTCGGTTTCGCCGCATTCAGAGCATGTTTTAGGTGTATCGCAGGTTGCGTCTACCCAGCTATGCTCATGCTGATTGGGTATGAGTCCGGATATAGCGCCGTTAATAACGTCACAGGACGCAAGCGCCATCACGAACACGAACACCATAACCAACAGGATAATGTGTTTTGTTTTCATGATTTTTCTCCTTTTTAAAATATTTTTATAATTTATGCTGATAATATTTTACCACATAAACTTGCAAAAGTAAATTGGACACTATGCAAGAAAATATTTAACGTTTTTGTTGCACTTTTACCAACACACCTAAAAAAATGCAAAATTTTACTATATAATATGCACAAAAGGGCTCGCATGAATCAGTTTTGAAATAACCTGCATTATTACAAAGCAACCCAAAGCCTGATTTTGATAAGAAAGCATTTAACATTAGATGACACCAGAGACTATTCCTTACATAATAAAAAACACGCCCTCTCACGAGGACGCGTTTTTTGCTATTCATTAAAAATCAAAGCTGTTTTTTAAATTTTTTATTTGCCTTAAGGTTGCGGAAGAAGTCGACAATCACCCTGCCAAAGCCACGGAAGAAATGTCCGTTAACAATAAGAAGAATATCGTCAACCATCTTGCGTGATACCATTCCACCCGCCATTTTTCCAATAGCTCTGAAGGGCATATTGTATATAAACATTATGTTAAGATTGGGGGTACCTTTTGCCTCGGCTTTATTTTCATTGAAGTCAAAATCTTATAAAGAAGCCTTCCAAGACCACTTTTTGCATAGTAAAGTTGACAAAATGCGTCATTTTCGGTAAGTTCGCCACCCCAACGACCGTCGGGGATCTCTCTGCCAAGTATCGACTTGAAGTCCTCGTCAGACACATTTGCGATGTCAGCGCTATAGTAACAAGCAGGTGCTTTTGCGTTACTCTTAATACCGTCAATATGTACTGTTTCGTTAAGGCGAACATCGCTTACGCTTGCCGCTACAATAATCTCGTAATCAGCATCCTCAATTTCCCACGCATCTTTTTCTACATTATAGTATCTGAAAGCCTTGTCGTCAAGAGAAACTGTAACCTTCTTGCTTTCGCCCGCCTTGATGAATACCTTGGCAAAGCCTTTAAGCTCTTTTTTGGCACGATAAGCATTACCGTTCTTGCAGGAAACGTATACCTGTGCTACCTCTGCGCCATCAACCTTGCCGGTGTTTGTAATAGTGAAGCTTACGTCATTTCCTTCAACCGTCAAATCAGAGTAATCAAAATCGGTATAGCTTATGCCGTGACCGAAGGGATAACGAACAGGCTTGCCTAAGGTATCGTAGTAACGGTAGCCAACGTAAAGACCCTCGCGATATTCCGCATTGCGCTCTTTTGAGGGGAAATAAGGATAGGAGGGGTTATCCTCCAACTTATGAGGCCAGCTTTCGTTCAGCTTACCCGATGGATTAATCTTGCCGAGAATAGCGTTAGCCATAGCCTCTGCGCCTGCCTGACCGCCGAGATAGCCGTGAATTGCCGCTCTGTAAAGACTTCTATCCGGCATTACGAAGGGGGCTCCACCGGAAAGCACAAGAACAACGTTCTTGTTTACAGCGCAAACCTCAGCTATAAGCTTCTGCTGGCTCTTAGACAGCTCCATATGAAGTCTGTCCATGCCCTCGGACTCAAGAATTTCGTCAAGACCTACGCAAAGAAGAACTTTTTCAGCATTTTTTGCTACATCTACCGCCTCTGCAATAAGCTTATCAACGGGATGCGGATTCTTTCTGTCAAAGCCCTTAGAATAACCTGAAATATTAAGTCTATTTGCAAGAGAATCATACAAGCTTACAAGCGGCTTGGATGGATTAACCTGCGATGATCCTGCGCCCTGATATCTGGGAACTTTAGCAAAATCTCCTATTATAGCCACACTGTCACCATCTGTAAGAGGAAGAATACCATCGTTATCCAAAAGCACTATGCTCTCCTCTGCGCATCTGAGAGCAACCGAATGATGAGCCTCAACGTCAAAGGACTTTTCAGCCTTATCAACAACCTCCTTAGTATCATAAACGACACGAAGAAGCTCCTCTACACGCTTATCAATAGTAGCCTCGTCAATCTTGCCTGCCTTGAAATCATCAAGAAGACCAATAGCGCAGTCGGGACCCGGCGCAGGCATTACAAGGTTACAACCTGCCTTTACACCGTCTGTATGATTGTTATCTGCACCCCAGTCGGTAACAACATAGCCGTCAAAGCCCCATTCGCCACGAAGAATATCAGAGAGAAGATGTGTATTCTCGTTAGCATAAGTGCCGTTTACCATATTGTAAGCGCTCATTATGGACTTTGCCCTGCCCTCTTTTACAGCAATCTCAAAGCCGGTAAGGTAAATTTCACGCATAGTGCGCTCATCAACCACAGAATCCATAGACATACGGCGAAGCTCCTGAGAGTTTACCGCAAAATGCTTGGGACAGGCAGCAACGCCATTCTCCTGGATACCCTTGATATATGCCGCAGCCATTTTACCCGCAAGGTAAGGATCCTCTGAGAAATACTCAAAGTTACGACCGCAAAGCGGGCTTCTCTTTATATTAAGACCGGGGCCAAGGACAACGTGCACGTCATTTGCAGCAGCCTCTTTACCAAGCGCACGACCGAGCTCAACGCCGAGCTCTACATTCCATGTGTTTGCCATGGTGGCAGAAGTAGGAAAACAGGTAGCAGGAACAGACTCATTAAGACCGAGATGGTCACCGGCTCCCGCCTGCTTACGAAGTCCAACGGGACCGTCGGACATAAACATCGGAGGGATTTCTTTGTCTTTAAGTTCAAGGGAAGTCCACGTTGTCCATCCCTGAAGCAAAGCTACTTTTTGTTCAATTGTTAAATCTTTAATTTTTTCTTTAAGATTCATATTCAAATCCTTTACATTAGAGAAGGACAAGCAAACAAACTGTCTGAGCCCTCTCTTAAAATATTATTTAAAAACTGTATTGCTTCTGTTATTTGGGGGTGTCAGTCTTAGACCTCCATGTAATGTTTGCGAAATCGTAATCTTTACACAGTCAACGCAGGGAGCTCCAACTCTTTCCAACAACAAGCTTATTGTAACGAAAGATAATAGAAATTTATTTTTTCTATTAAATAATCTCTTCTTCCTTAAGCAGCGCTTCTTCCTTTTCGGTTGCCTCAAGCTTTACATCGTTGAAAACAATCTTGTTAACGATGAAGAATACAACCATAGAAACACCGCCGTTAAGCACAGTTGTTCCAATGTTGTAAAGCCAGGGCGCAACGAAGTGACCTGCAACAGCCGCCCAAATGCAATTTATCGAATTAACAACACATGTTACTACGCAGAATGCAAGAAGATACCATGCACCCTGACGAAGAATGTTTCCGTTTGATCGGAAAACATACTTACGCTGAATGAAGAAGTTAATAACCTCTCCTATAACCATCGCTATCATATATGCGGTGAAATAAGCTGCACCGCCCTGATCTGCGCCGTAACCGATTATGTACCATTTGAACTCAATACCAAAGAGTGTGATATCAATTCCGGGAAAGCCGAAATCCTGACTGCCCATAAATGCAAAAGCAAAGGGTAAAAAGGTAAGCAGCAAATACTTGAAAACGGTAATAACGTTACTTACTATAACAAATAATCCGCCTTCTCTCACCCATTGTGATGCCTTGGGATACTTCTTTTCAAATCCGAGCCATAGATTCTTTAATTTTTCCATACTTATTCTCCTTCAATGAGCTTTATTTTTAATACACTCATCCACTATTATACATTTTCCAAATTATATTTTCAATGCTATTTTGGGTAAAGTATTTGCTTTTTTATCACAAAGAAAAATGTTTGACATTTTTACGTTGCTATTTTTGTTCAAATTGCACAATACGTTACTTGCATTGATTATTGTGTAAGGAATATAGAACTTCATTTTTTGATTTATGTTATCCCTGATAAAAATTTGTCCTACCACAAACCATTCTTCTAAAAAACAAAATATTTTTTGAAAAAATAAAAACGTGTCTTTAATTTCAAAACACGTTTTACGCATTCTTTGAAAAGTATAGTTTACAAATTTATCAAAGTTTCAGCAGTATTGGCGTTGGAATTAACCTTTGGCACTATATTTTTCATGTTTCCTTTCTTGTCAATAACAAACGTACTACGAACCACGTCTAAGCAAAAATTTCCATATTTTTTTTGCAAAGCACTGTAAGCTTTAATTATCCTCAAAAAGCTTGATTTAAATGACCTTGGTGAATATTCGAGTATAAGACAATAAAGCTTAATTTAAAAAAATGCGACTCCTTGCAGAGTCGCATTTTCTTATTTAAATCAGCAAAGCGCATCTGGGTGCTTTTCTCTGATAACAGAGAGAGCATCCTCATCGGCGCAGATGATTACCTCGCCGTGGAAGAACTGCAATATAGATGCAGGAACTGCAGGGGTAACGGGGCCAAAAACCGCCTTCTCAAGAATATCTGCCTTACCCTTGCCAAAAGCAACGAGCAGAACCTTTTTTGCCGCCATAATCTGGCCTATACCCATAGAAATCGCTCTTGTAGGAACGAGGTCACGAGAAGCAAAGAAGCGTGCGTTTGCATCAATGGTGCTGTCGGTAAGATCAACAAGGATAGTTGTCTTGGAGAAGTGATCATCAGGCTCATTAAAGCCGATATGACCGTTGTTACCTATACCGAGAAGCTGAATATCAACACCGCCCATAGATGCGATAACGTCATCGTATCTCTTGCACTCTGCGGCGGGATCTGCCGCAAGTCCGCTGGGGAGATTTGTATTAGCCTTATCAATATCAATGTGCTTGAAAAGGTTTTCATTCATAAAGTAAGCATAAGACTGATCGTGATCGGGAGAAAGACCAACGTATTCGTCAAGGTTTACGCTCTTAACGTTCTTGAAGGAAATTTCTCCTGCGCTGCACATTCTTATAAGCTCTTTATACATATTGATGGGGGAAGAACCGGTAGCAAGACCAATAACAGCGGTGGGATTGTTGCGAACAACATCTGCCATTACGTTTGCAGCTGCAAGACTTGCCTCCTTTTCGGTTTTCCTACAAATTAATTTAATCATTTTACGGTTTGCTCCTTTAATTCCCTCCTTTATATATAAGGAAGGAAAAATATGTACTACTTTACTTTCTTATGCTAACGTGAGTTTCTCTGTCAAAGAGGTGAATAGCCTCTTCATCAATGGCAAGGATAATCTCACTCTTTCTCTGGGGATTCTTCTTCAGCTTAGCAGAAGCAGTAATAGATGTGGGACTCTTCTCAAGAGTATTATCAGCGTTGACATCGAGGTTAGAGTAGATAATTGTCTCATTACCAAGAGCCTCAATAACTTCTACCTTTGCTCTTACGGTCATATTGCTGTCGCTCTCTACAACCTTAAGATCACCGGGACGAATACCCATAATAATATCAAGACCCTTGCCAATTTTATCAGCATCAAATGCTGCCATAGCAGAGGCAGAAAGGGTTATTTCCTGGTTATTTGCAAACTTAAGTTTGCCGTCAGGGGTAATATGTCCATCAAAGAAGTTCATCTGAGGTGTACCGATGAAGCCGGCAACAAATGTATTAATAGGATAGTCGTAAAGCTCCTGGGGTGCACCGATCTGCTGAACAAGACCGTCCTTCATAACAACGATTCTGGTACCCATGGTCATAGCCTCAACCTGGTCGTGGGTAACGTAAATGAACGTTGCGCCAAGCTGATCGTGAAGTTTGATGATCTCACTTCTCATTGTCGCTCTGAGCTTCGCATCAAGGTTTGAAAGGGGCTCGTCAAGGAGGAATACCTTGGGCTTTCTTACGATGGTTCTACCAAGAGCAACTCTCTGGCGCTGACCACCGGAAAGAGCCTTGGGCTTTCTGTGCAGATATTCCTCAATAGCAAGGATCTTTGCCGCTGCCTGAACCTTCTCGTCAATTTCAGCCTTGGTGTATTTTCTCATGATAGGAATCTGCTTTCCTTCGCTGTCAAGCACGGGATTACCGAGCTTATCTCTCTTTATATCCGGGATCTTACGCAGCTTAAGACCAAACGCCATATTGTCGTAAACGGTCATATGGGGGTAAAGAGCGTAGTTCTGGAATACCATTGCGATATCTCTGTCCTTGGGAGCTACATCATTAACTACCTTGTTGTCGATGAGAATCTCGCCGTCGGAGATTTCTTCAAGACCTGCGATCATACGCAGAGTTGTGGATTTACCACATCCGGAGGGACCAACGAAAACGATAAACTCCTTATCCTGGATTTCCATACAGAAGTCAGATACCGCTGCTTTTGCACTTCCGGTACCCTTCTCTGTGTTTTCGTATACCTTGTATACGTGCTTCAAAGTTACTGTTGACATATTTTTCTCCTTTTTGCGTTACTTTTGGCCGCTATATTCGGTGGCATAGAAAATTGGCCCCAGCGGTTGTCCTCAAACGCAGCTTAATAAAATATATAAAAATATATTTTTCAAAATTTAATAGCTGATCATTCTTGTGAAGGTTACTTCACTTCCCTGAGAAAGGTTGATCACGCCTTTTCTCTCGCTAAATTCTTTTTTCTCATCAACATAAGATGGCAAGCACTGCCAAGGCTCAATGCAGAGCATTTTAGTACCGTGAGGATGCCAAAGTAGAAGATTGTCAAAGCCTTCAAAGGATATCTCCACAATCTTTTCTTTTGTTTCCTTATCTCTGAGAGCTACTCTTCTTGAATTAATGTCTGCAAGAATAACCGTTGAGCTGTTAGAGGTAAATTCCTCTTCGAGAGGAAGAACAGTTCCCTCTCCGTGCTCTGTTATCTCACCTGTCAAGCGACCGCTGCGATTGGCAATAAGGAAATCGAACCTTTCAGCCTTTTCGAATTCAACGAAGTAGCCGGGCACCTCCTTGTCAAGAGCAAAGGACTCATGTCCACCACAGGCAAGGGGCATCGACTTATCGCCAAGATTTCTTACGGTGTAGCTGACAGAATAACCGTCATCGGTCAGAGTGTATCTTACCTTAAAGCTGAAATCAAAGGGATAGACCGCCTTGGTTCGCTCATTATGAGTAAGCTCAAATTCGATGAAGTCCTCACCCTGCATAACAAGGTTAAATTCCTCGTTACGGCAGAAGCCGTGCTTCTGAACGCCAAAATCAACACCATCAAAGAAAAGGTGGTTGAATCCGGCAAACGGGAAAAGCAGGATAGCACATCCGGCCCATTCCCCACTCTCATTCTGCCAGGTACGTTCCTTGCCGCAATGAACAACACTTCTTACCTCTGCACCAAGAGAGTTTATATTTACCTTTGTCTTACTGTTACTAATAGTATAAATCATATTACTTAATTTCAGGCAAGCTTGCAGCAGCGACAGACTGACCTACTCTCCTTGCCCTTTCGTCAGGAATGTTAAGGGTAACCTTTTCAGCAAGCTCGGGGAACTCTGTTCTAAGAACCTCCCTCGCCCTCTCAAGAAGGATCGCACCACCCTCACCGGATGTAACACGTCCCATAATGAGAACCTGCTTTATATCATAAAACTCACAATAATAAGCAATTGCATAACCAAAATACACACCTATTGTATCATAGATGTTCTTTGCCCTTTCGTCACCCTCAGCCATAAGGTTTTGTACAACCTTAAGCTTTTCAGCAGGAGAAAGGCTCTCGTCAAGCTCAATACCTGCAGCAGGAGCAAGCTTAATTACCGAGTCCTGAGAGAAGTATTTAACACCGCAGCCATAATCACCCGACCACTCGTCTACCATAGAATCCTCATTGTAATCCACGGGGGCAAAGGCAAGCTCATTAAGCCAACCGGTAATATTGCCGTCCATATCAACGTATCCGGCAGCCTCGCTGGTGCCCATGGCAATACCGAGAATACCGTTGTCGTTAAGACTCATAGCACCTGCAAGAGCAGTTACGTCACCGTCGTTAGCAACCTCGATGGGAATATTTTCACCGATCTCGCGAGCCACGTCGATATACATATTCTTTACCTTCTTCTCAAAGTCCTCGTCAGAAACCTTTAAGAACAAAGATGCTACCATTATTTTGTTGTCAATATATACACCTGCGCTGGAAACACCGATAGCATCTACGCGCGTCATATGAGATGCTGCAGTTTTCATGGCATCAAGGATGCCCTGATAATGATAATCGGGGTCGGAATTGGTCTTGGGGAACCAAACTACCTCCTCGGAATAAACGGTTTCACCGTTAACTACGGCAGAAACCTTTCTGTCAGATCCGCCCGCATCAAAGCCGATACGGCATCCGTCAAGGTGACGTCCTACAGGGAAAGCCGAGCTTTTTTCATCGGGAGCAGATGCAATGTCGGTTATTATAACCTCAAAATCCCTCTCATACACCCTCTCCATAAAGCGAACGTCGAAATCTCTGGAGCCACCGTGGGAGAACGCCTTTTTAATATATTCACCTACAGCCTCGCTGCCTGCAATGGTAAGCTTATAGCCGCCCGATGCCCAAAGCAGAGTTTTGGCAATTCTGTCTATGAACTTAAAATTCTCCTCGTCGTGACCTGTATTATCCTTATAAATTCTTGTCTTATAAACGCTTGTATATCCCTTGTTACGCTCGGCAGCTACAACAATATCCTGACCGTCGTTTTTGGTTGCCTCACGCATTTCTCTGCACACAAGCGACATCGGCGCAAAGCCGGCATCAAGCAATGCATTAACCTTAAGCTTCATAACGAACCTTGCCTCCAATAATAGTTTTAACTACGTTAAATTCATCGTTAAGAATAACGATATCCGCATCCTTGCCCACCTTGAGCGATCCCTTCTTATCCTGAATACCAAGGGTGGTAGCAGGATTGAGAGATGCACAGTTTACACATTCGTTAAGTGGGATGGAAGAATTTGTATAAATGTTCCAAACGCCCTGATTAAGCTTAAGAACACTACCCGCAATAGTTCCGTCGGGCAGACGGCAGATATTATCGCGATAGATAATTCTTGCACCACCGAGCGTATATTCTCCCTCGGGGAGTCCACCTGCAGGAAGACAGTCGGTAATGGCGCACATTTTTCTACCCTTAAGCTTATATACGGTATCAAAAAGAGCAGAATCAACGTGATATGTATCAACGATAAGCTCACAGCTGACGTCTGAATTAAGAGCCGCACCGACAACGCCGGGAGCACGGTGAGTCATAGGAGTCATCGCATTGAACAGATGAGTTGCGTGTGCAACACCTGCACCGACAGAGGCAACAGCCGTCTTATAATCAGCAGAGGTGTGTCCCATAGAGACAACAACATCGGTATCCTTGGTTATCTCTCTAATTGCGGCAAATTCATCATCCTCCTCGGGAGCGAGGGTAATTACCCTGATTACGTCGGAATTTTTCTTAACAAAGTCTGCATCAGGTTTAAGAATATATCTCTCGTCCTGTGCGCCCTTTTTAGAAGCCGAAATAAAGGGGCCCTCGGCATGAACACCGAGAATTGTTGAACCGTAAAACTCGTTACTATTCATAAGCGAGCGACAGGCAGAAATTGCGTTGTTGATTACCTCCATATCAACGGTCATCGTTGTGGGGAGATAGCTGGTAACACCGTTTTCCACAAGCCCGCCGGAGATTATCCTCATGCTCTCCACACTGCCGTCACAAACGTCGCGTCCAAGATAACCGTGAATATGAAGATCAATAAGACCGGGGCAAATATATCCACCGCATGCATCAATAATTTCCACACCGTCGGGTATCTCGTCCTCGGGCACAATGGCCTCAATTTTATTGTCAAAGAGAAGGGCCATGCCCACCTCTACACTATTCTCAAGAATAAGCCTTCCGTTCCTGACTGCGAACATATGTTCCCTCCAAAATACTTTGCTCGTTCCAATATCTCTGAATTCCATATCCCTCAATAAGTAAACAGAACTTGTCAAACAGAGTCTTATTTGCCCATACATCGACAGGAGCAACACCCTCGTCAATGGCAAAGGATGCAAGAAGTCCGCTGACCTCTCCTATGTTCCACTCCACGGGATGAAGGCGATAACAGCCGTTTGTCAGATGTGTAGAGCCAATATTCTTACAAGCGGGAAGCAGATTCTTCATTCTCTCGGGAATCATTGCACCGAGAGGAATGGTAAACCTATACGTAGGCTTGTAGAAGAACGTATGTGTCTTTGAGGTGATATGAAGGTCGATAGGATAGCTGCCTACACCGACACTATCGGGGAATCTACACTTTTCGGCATCACAAACGTGGTTCTCGGTAACGGTGAACTTCGCCTTGATACGTCTGGATTCTCTGATATAGGGTGCCATTGACAGACCGTTATCTGTGCCGAGATACTCTGTTGCTAATCTGAAGTAGGGATATCCCTTGCCTCCGTCGGCACGGGGTGCCTCGGTCTGCAGCCAATATACAAAGCTAAGGCTGTACTGTTTTGCAAGATAGTGATTGTGCTCGGCATCCTCGCAATCAAAGAGGTTGCCAAAGAAAAAGTCGTTCTGAGGCCAATTTACAAGTGTAACGTCATAGGGGTGGCTGCCATCGGTAAAGAAGTCGGCACACACGATACGCCTGTACTGAAACAGAGGGAACATCTCCCTGCCGTCCTCACGGAATTCACCGGGGAACATAGCAAATCTTTTTGCCTTGCCCGTAGAGGAGTTAGGCCCGTACATAGAATACAGATTATGCTCGTCATAAGGCATCTTCATTTTGCTGAACTCATCATAAAGCTCAGGCTTTGCTATAGTATAATCACCCGTTTTTCTATTCTCAAGGCAGGCGGAATATATTGCCGACTGCATATCCGAGGGATCTGCAACCTCGGGTGCATCAGGCTCGCCGGTCTCTGCCCTGCTCTCCGCGCCAACGCGGTACTCTGCCCCGCTGAGGCAGATGAGATCACCGATATCGGTACCGTCGAGATAATAATCTCCCTCCAGTCTGACATCCTCGCCATCAATTGTGTATATTACACCCTTGATCTCATCATCCTCGGTAATACATTCACGAAGATTTGCATTAACAAAAACGGTAAGATTTTCATTTTCAACGTAAGGATTGAGCATATCTGTCAAAATAGAAAGTGCAAGCTTGGGAGGATGAGCAACAAAGCTAACCTCCGAGCCACCGGGACAAAACAGACGCTCCTTCTTAACCTCCTCGGAAAATCCGGGAAGATTGTTAAAGTGATCTCTCACCTTATTTCTATACTCTCTGTATGAGCGAGTGCATCCCTGGTCCTCTATCCAGATATGTTCATCGGGGGGAACGGCCTGTGATGTAAGCTGACCGCCGATCCAAGCAGTTTCTTCAAGGAGAACTACCTTTTTTCCCTCTCTTGCGGCACTGTATGCCGCCAAGGTGCCGCCAAGGCTGGCACCGCAAATAATTACTTGTGCTTTAATCGTTTTCATTTGATTTTCCGTTCTTTATTATACTGGGCATATGCACCGTAAATTCCGGCACTGTTACCAAGTGACGCCCTTATAATGCTATAACCTAAATCCTTTGTTATAGAGCTGAAATGCTCTCCCATCCAATCTGCTACGCCGCCACCCATAATACATACGTCAAAGGGGCTGACGCTCATAACCTTATCAAGTGTTATTTTCAAGTTATTACGGAATGCTTCTACAAACTCGACATTTTTCGCTTCGCCCTGAGCATATTTTTCAAAAATATCAGGGCCATCAATTCCCATTTTGTCAGCATCTCTATGTATTGCACGACCGGATAAATACATTTCCACACAGCCAAGCTTACCGCAGGTACAGGGCCTGCCGTCCTTTTCAAGACAGATGTGACCAAAGCGTCCGTAATCATTTTCTTCATTTGCTACGATGTCACCGTCCGCAAAATAGCCACCGCCAACGCCGGAGCCGAGGGTAAGCATTACCACCCTTTTGTCAAGGTGCGCCTTACCTACGCCGTAAACCATCTCTCCGAGCAACGCTGCGTGAGCATCATTTATCGCTCTTGCGGGAAGATTAAACTCCTGCATACAAAATTCGGCAAAATCAAAGCCTATCATGCCCGGCAGATTTTCTGTAGCATATGTAATCACCGAGCTTATAGTATCAATATCTCCTGCAGACGCAATGGCAACACCGTCCACATCTGCATTATATAGAGAGGCTATAGCGCCTCGCAGAGCATTAACTATTCCCTGTTTTCCAAGGTATGCATTTGTGGGGAATCTCTGCACCTCTCCCACAAAAATCTCATTATTCTTTTCCTTAATGGGTGCAACCTTTATTTCGGTTGCACCCATATCTACACATATGGTCATATTATCCCTTTACTGCACCAACTGTTACACCCTTAGTGAAGTACTTAAGTACAAGCGGGTAAACAAGAAGAATGGGTATTATACTTACTACTATCATAGCCGATTCAATATTAGCGTGCTGAATAGCCTCTTTACTTACATCAAGAACGTCCGCGCCGGACTGAATGTAGTTGAGGATATAAAGTGACAACGGATACCACTTTTCCTCTGTTCCAAGATAAAGCAGAGCGCTTGTATAATTGTTCCAGAAGGTAACCGCTGTGAACAGGCTTACGCTGGCTACACAGGGCATGGATACAGGTAACAAAACTCTGAACATTATCTGGAGGCTGTTTGCACCGTCAATTCCGGCAGATTCTTCAAGCTCAGCGGGAAGACTCTCAAGATAGCTCCTGATAAGGATAAGGTTATAAACCTGCACTACCGAAGGAAGAATCAGCGCCCAGGGACTACCTGTAAGGCCGAGCTCTCTAACAACGATATAGTTAGGAACCATACCTCCGCTGAAGATCATGGTGATAATGAAGAATACCATTATTCCTCTACGCATGGGGAAGTCCTTCTTGGAAAGAGCATAAGCCGCAGAGAACATTACCATTACTGATATTGCTGTGCCAAATACTACTACAAAGAAGGATACGCCAAGCGCCCTCCAGAATCCGGGATCGGTAAAAACGTATTTAAAGTTAAATAACGTAAATCCTTTAGGAGTAAAGTTGATGTCAAATCCGGCAGTAGATAACGCTGAGGAAATAACATTCATGAACGGCAAGAAGCACACCAGCGAAATTATAACCAGAACAGAAATGTTGATAATATTGAATATTCTATTCTCTTTTATTTTATTGTTAATAACAAGTGATTTGTTTTTCATATTACCACACACCGCTTCCTGTCTTCTTTTTACTGATGTAGTTTGCCGTGAGAATCAGGGCCATGGAGATAACACCGTTAAACAGACCTACCGCTGTAGATAAGCCGTAGTCGTTCTTAGCATATCCAAGACCAAGCTTATAAACGTAAGTACCTATGATCTCACCGGTTGCCTGGGTGTTGGGGTTGAGCATAGCATATACCTGCTCAAAGCCTGCATCCATAAGATAACCGATACGGATAATAAGCATTACGATAATAGTGGGCATTATAGAGGGGATAGTTATATTCCAGATCTGCTTCAGCTTGCTTGCGCCGTCAATCTTTGCCGCCTCGTACAGCGAGGGGTCGATAGACATTATTGCCGCTATGTATACAATCGAGCTGTAGCCTATTTCCTTCCAACCGGAAAGAATAACTACCAGCCATCTAAACCAGCCGGGCTCACCCATAAAGTGGGTAGCATTGCCGCCCAGAGCCTCTACGATGTTGTTAACGGGACCGTAGAGTCCGAATATACTGTTGAAGATACCTACGATAACAACCCACGAGAAGAAGTGAGGCAGGAATACAAGTCCCTGTACAAGCTTCGAGAAATTACGGCTACGAAGCTCGGTTATCATGACCGCAAGAACAACGGGCAGCGGGAACAGTATTACTATCTTCATTACAGAAATGATAAGAGTATTTTTAACTACGTTAAAGATTTCCGGATCAGAGAAAATTCTTTCGAAATTATCCATGGTCCAATCCGCCTTTGAAAGTGCCTCGAAGACACCGTAGCGCACAAAGTTGGGATTTTCCTTAAACGCAATTACAATACCGGCCATCGGTACATAGCAGAAAATAAATGCAAAAATTATAGCCGGAATAACGAAGGGTATTAAGTGTTTATGTTTTTTGACCCTATCAATTAAGGTCATTTTTTTCGTTTTAACACTCATATTGAGTACTCCTTAACAGAGCTTATTATTTGTATACGTTATTGTACCACTCGTTAATTGCCTGAGTAGCCTTAGTGCCACCGTTGTTACCATTAAGCTGGGTAATATAATCGTTAAGTTTGCCTGTGCCATCCTTAAGCATAATGTAGAACTGGTTCTGAGCATACTCTTCCATTGCAGAACGGTTGCTGTTGTAATCCTCGATGGGAGGAGTAAAGTCTACGATGTTGTATACGCCAACCTTGTCAGCATCAGTCATAAGCTCAGACCATGCTCTGAAGAGCTCTGCCTGCTTACGAACACGTGCCTTCCAATATTCGGTATACTTTTTCTCATTGGAACCGGTCATATAGTAGCTTGCATCATCCTTCTCTGCGAAGGCGGGATCCATGGGGAAATAATTACCGTTTGTATCCTGATACCAGTGAACATCCTCCTGGCCAAGAACGATCTGACGGAAGTTATCTTCCTCAGCAGTATCCTTGATCTTGGAGTTCATCCAGTCGATAGCATAGCCTGCGTTCTCTGCCATGTAGTAAGGAATAGCGGTAATATAGGTGTAACCGCTGCTACGATATACCTTCTCGGTATCACCTGCGTTCTCCTTAAGAGCACGAACGTAGTAGAGATAGTTGTCAAGGCCGTCGCTTGCCTCGGTAGCAGAGATAACGCCGTTACTCTGAAGACCGGTAACGATAGCGGGAACTGTCCAGAGAGAGCATGCGAATGCGCCTGCCTTAGCACCCTGAGCAGAGGTGAAGCCGTTTACGAAACGAGTGGTTGCGTCTGCTGCGGTATTGGTAGAAACCTCAACGTCGATATAGCCCTTGGAATAGAGGTCGTGCATATAAGCTACGTACTCATCGTATCTGGGAGCGTTCATGTAGAAGCGAACCTCAGTCTTGCCGTCAACCTCGTACTCCTGCCAGAAGGAATAGATACCGAAGGCAGCAGAAATGGAGTATACAAGGGGAGTATACTTATCGAAGGTAAGAGCGGGCTTACCAAGATGCTCGGTCATAGCCTTAAGAACGTTAGTGAAATCATCAAGAGTCTCGGGCTCATCGAGATTGAGCTCAAGCATAAGATCGTAGTTGAGTACGATGGGGTTCTCAATGTTATCACTGGAGGCACGCTCGGGAACACCGTAGATACGGCCGTCAACGGTAACTACCTCCCAGGATTCATCAGAAATGTTAGCAAGAAGGTCGGGACCGTAAACAGTAAGAGCGTCGGTGATGTCAACCAGAAGATCCTGGTTTACAAGGTCGCTGAACTGGTCCTTGGTAAGCTTCATTGCGTTATAATCCTTCTTGTCCATAAGCTCTGTGTTAAGAGTCTTGGACGAATCAGCTGCAGGAAGCTGAGTGTAGGTTACCTTGTAACCTGTGAGCTGCTCGATAAGAGTAGCATTAGAGTTGCTGTTTACAGCCTCAATGTTCTTACCGGAGTTGGGCATAAGGACCTTAAGCTCGGGCTTAGTGCTAAGATCAAGCTCCATGTTGATCTCATATTCACTGTCATTGCCGCCATTGCCGCGATTACAAGCGCTGAGAGCAAGGATGCCGGAGGCAAGCATTGCTACACAAAGAATGAGTGATAAGATTTTTTTCATGTTTTTCTCCTTTTTATTAATTTATTTTTTATTTAATTTAATTTGTTATCAAGAAAATAAATTCTTAAAGAAGTTTTTGATTGCCTGAATAATGGCACGAATAATATCTGCCAATGTTTTTTTCTCAGGAGCTACAGGTTTGTCCGGAGTCTCAGTCTCGTCATTGTTACCCGGATCATCGGTAGCATCAGGCTCGTGTCCCAGACACTTATCAGCGCAAGCGCTCTCGGCGCAAGCAGAGTCGGTGCAAAGGCCACAGGTGTCACAAGTGCTCTCGCACTCATGGGAAGGAGTATGTCCCGCACACTTATCAGCGCATACGCTCTCAGCGCAGGCAGAGTCGGTGCAAAGTCCACAGGTGTCACAAGTGCTCTCGCACTCATGGGGAGGAATATGTCCCGCACACTTATCAACGCATACGCTCTCGGCGCAGGCAGAATCGGTGCAAAGACCACAGGTGTCACAAGCGCTCTCGCACTCATGGGGAGGAATATGTCCCGCACACTTATCAGCGCATACGCTCTCAGCGCAGGCAGAATCGGTGCAAAGGCCACAGG
>JAGCLY010000030.1 GCA_017646745.1 Clostridia bacterium | reverse complement strand
TTATCGTATCAGAGGGTGTTGGCGCAGAATACGCTCCTGCTCTTGCAAAGAAGATTCAGGAGGATACCGGTGTTGAGACCAAGTTTGCCCGTCTTGCTCATATTGTAAGAGGCGGTAACCCCACTCTTAAGGATAGAGTTCTTGCTTCCAAGATGGGTGTCTATGCCGTAGAGGAGCTTCTTCGCGGTAATTCCAATAAGGTTATCTGCGAGCGTAACGGTGACATTTGTGCGGTTGATATCGCATACTCTCACGTTATCGACAGAATGTATAAGGGTAAGCTTGCCGATGGTGAGCTTGACCAGTTCAGCCCTGAAATTATCCGTCAGATGGAGGCTGAGCTTGAGGAAAAGAGAAGCGAGCTTCTCGCCCTCTATACCACCGAGAATAAGATCAATCTTTAATGATAAAGCCGCATTTTGCTATGTATAGTTTGCAAAATGCGGCATTTTTTTATCCTTGCATAAGCCTTTCAAAGCAGGAATCGGATGATTCCGGACTATCAAATCTTACGCCGAGTATCTTGATAAATCTTGAGTAATCGTAGTCGTAGGTGGATAGGGGTCTGGCATAAGCGTTGTCTGTCTGAGCGGCGACGAGGAGATCCTCACCGTCAAATCCTACTACCAGCAGCGAGTGGTAATAGCCCTCGCCCTCTCTCGCCAGCTGAATAACGTCACCAACCTCCAGCTCGTCTGAGGTGGCAGCCCTGCCAAAGGGGCCGACGTCGGCGTTCTCAATAATAAAATTGTAGAAATAATCCACGCCCGTCCAGGATGGCGAACGATCGTCCATCGAAATGTAGTACCAGCCAAAGGTCGGCTTGTAATTCATCTCGCAGCTGCCGGCATATATGGCCTGGGATACAAAGTTGGTGCAGTTGCCGCCGATGCCGGCAAAGTTTCCGAAGAGCGAGTTTTGCGAAAATGCGTATTTTCTGGCGTAGGCCACCGCATTTTCTCTTATATAAGGCTTTGTGACTAACATTTTTCCTCCAAGGAATGATATATATCATTATTGTACGAAAAAAAGCAAAAATTGTGATTACCCTTGCATAGCCATTCTAAATGAGGTATAATAAAAATAAAAGGAGAGAAAAAATGACCCATGAAATGAATCTTCACGATGCCCCCTTTGATATGATCGCATCGGGCAATAAGGTATACGAGCTTCGTCTTTGGGATGAAAAAAGGCGAATGATAAAGCCTGGTGACGAGATCGTTTTTACCAGAAGCCGTGGGGGAAGTGACCTTTTGCGTTGCCGTGTTGTTGCTTTACACCTCTTTGCTTCGTTTGCCGAGCTTTACGCAAATCTTCCACTGTTGAAATGTGGATATACCGATGTAGATATTGACAGCGCAGATCCCTGCGACATGGACATCTATTATTCTAAAGAAAAACAGGCATCATATGGCGTGGTTGCCATTGAAATAGAGCTGATATAATTGTAGAGGACTTTGCTAAATTCGGGTCCTCTTTTTGTATTACGTTAATTTCAAATCGTTAAAATTAGATTTTATACATCTATTGACATTAGAGATATTTTATAGTAAAATGTATATGTAGAAATATGCATTCATTAAAGGAGATAATTATGAAAATGACAAGGCTTACAGCTTTGGTTTGTTGCTTGGTAATGCTTTGCCTCTGCTTTGCTTCCTGTGTTACTCCCGGTGGCACAGATCAGCTTCAGACAGACAGGTATGTTGCTACCGTTACTACCAAGCTGGCAACCAACGATGCAAAGATGAAGGACGTTGTTCTTGCTGCAGGCGCTCCCGTTACCACCGTTATGGTTGACGGCGATAATCTTAAGATTGCCAGCGAGGCGAAGATCAATGACATCTCTATGAACAACGGCTACGTGTACGTAGACGGAGTTCTTTATCACTCCAAGCAGATTGCCGTTTCGGACAAGAGCGTGTCCTCTTACACAAAGGCGGATATGAGCGCTGATCAGAGCAAAACTCTCATTTCCTCTGTGGGTAGTGGCGCAGATATCAGCAGAAGTGATTTTGCTGCTATGGATAAGATAACCTCGGGTAATACCGAGAGCTATTCCTGCAGTATGATTACCGATGAGGCAAGGCTCAGCCTTTGCTCTGTGTTTGCGGACAAGCTTGCCATATCATCCGCAAGCGTAACTCTTGAGGACGTAACCTACAGCGAGGATTATACCGACGGCAGAATTAGTTCAAGTGTTCTCTCCTGTAACTTTATCATCAATATGGACGGCGTGGAATATTCAGTTACAATGCACACATATTACAGCTATGATTATAATGCAGAGGTAAGTATATCCGCACCCGCCGATGCAGATAAGTATAACAAGGTTTCTATTGATGAAATCCTTAAATAAGTAAGTTTAGCTTACATTTAAGGCCGATTACATAATATAGGAGAAAAATATGAAAAGATATATTAAAAGCGCGATAGCAGCTCTGCTTGCTATTGTTATCATAATATCCGGCTACCTTCCCATTGTAGCCGTAGGTCAGCCCTCGTCCTATGATACAAGCTACAACTCCGGTACCCGCGACGTTGTATGCACCACTCTTGACGGCACCAGCGCTGATGCTTATTATAACGGAAGCTATGAGTATGACGTTTTGTCCGAGAAGAGCGCAAGCGAGATAAAGAGTGCTCTCACATCTCTGATGAGAACAACTCATACGTATATCTCCAGCTACAACGATTGTCATTATAAGGCAGACCGTACCGACTGTGAGAACGGTGATAAAAGGGTTAGCCTCATTTACACATCCTATTCCGCAACCATGAGCCAGTGGAACGGCTGGAACCGTGAGCACGTATGGCCTCAGAGCCTTGGTGGCAACAATACCAGTGGCGGCGGTGCCGACCTTCATCATATCCGTCCCTCTGATGCGGTTGTTAACAGCACCCGCGGTAACAAGAAGTACGGTAATACCAACGGCGGTACTGCGAAGTACGGCAGCAATCCGGCTACCGGATACCTCGGCGGTTACTATAACTCCACCTATTTCGAGCCCCTTGACAACGTTAAGGGTGACGTAGCAAGAATTTGTCTTTACGTTTACGTAAGATGGGGCTCCAACTGGGGCGCAGACAGCATTACAGAGGTGTTCCAGAGCGTAGACGTACTTCTTGAATGGTGCGCTCTTGACCCGGTTGATACCTGGGAGATGGGCCGTAACGAGGTTATCGAGGATATTCAGGGCAACCGTAACGTTTTCATTGACTATCCCGAGTATGCATGGCTTATTTTCGACAGAGATGTTCCCTCTAATTTGACTACTCCCTCCGGCGAGGCGGCAGGTGGAAATAGCGGTAGTGGTAGCGGTAATACAGGTGATGGTACCCATACCCACAGCTATACCTCCTCTGTAACACAGCCCACGTGTACCACCGAGGGTGTAAAGACCTTTACCTGCTCTTGCGGCGATAAGTACACCGAGAAGGTTGCTGCAACCGGACACAGCTATTCGGGCAACATCTGTACCAGGTGCGGTGTAACCATTGGCAGTGGAACTAATCCCGGATGTACCCACAAAAATTCTGTTATCAAAAATAAGGTAGATGCAAATTGCTCTACCGACGGATACAGCGGTGATATATACTGTGCCGACTGTGATACAAGACTTGAGTACGGAAACCAGATCCCCCGAAATGACGTTCACAGCTTCGGTGACTGGGAGGTAGATCAAGACGGCAAATGCGTTAAGCATTGCGTAAATTGTGATATAGTGATATCTATGACTATGGACGACCTGCTCACTACTGTAGAAAGTGATGCGGAAAAAATTCTTCTTCTGCTGCTTCTCGGATCGGGCGACAGTCTGCTTCTTGATACACTCGCAAAATAAATAATAAAGCAAAAAGGCACCCATTGGGTGCCTTTTTGTTGTTATTTGGTCATGTCAACGACTTCTTTTTCATACAGAGGCTGATACTTATCCTGATAATAATTCTCGTGCACTATCTCAAAGGATGTGTCGGGACTGCAGGTAATTACCGTGCATCCTCTCTGCGAGCCCTGCTTGTCTATCTGCCAATATGCAAAATAGTCCACAGAGTATCCGTAGGAGAGGATAATGCCCTTGTAATTAAGGCGGATGTTGTTAAGGTGATCGTGGCCGTAGAACATAGCCTTAGTGCTGCCAAGCTCGAGCATGGTCTCAAACATCTGCTCCTCTTCCTCTGAACAGTATACGTAGGGAGCGCTCTCGTCTACCTTACCGCCGAGATACTTAACGTCATCTGTATCCTGCTCGCCTGCATCGAGGTACTCGTTATATGCGTCACGCACCTCCATAAGGGGGATATGTATGAACAACAGGCTCTTTACGGTGGTGTAGTCATCGGGATTTTCGGGCTTTTGATCGTCGGGCAGGGAATCAATTATAGCCTTGTTGTATTCACCAAGACCAATAATGGAGTTCTCGTACCACTCAATCTGATCGGCGTGAATATTGTCGTAGATCCAGTTTGTTCCAAGGGGATCCTCGTCTGTATAAGAGTTGGTATCCATCATAACAATGCTTTGTGTAACCAGACCTCTGCTGTCTCTTACGTTGATTATGTGATTGCATTCTCCCCAAATGCTTTCGGGGCCCCTGTTAAACAGACAGTGCTCAAGCTCCTCGCTCTCATACATCTCTGCAACCTGCGATCTATTATAATAATTGTATATTTCGGAATCGTGGTTGCCAAAGGATACTGTCCAGTAAACGCCGAGGTTTTCCATAATGTGACCGAACATCTCGTGAGCATAACGGTTGTTTATAGTTCCTCCCCACGGAACTGCAAAGGAAATATCACCGGTTACTACAACGAGATCGGGCTTTTCCTCATTGATCATTGCCGCTATTGCATTTATCGCCTTCTTGTCCTTAGCGATTGAAATAATGCTTCCGCCGAGGTGAACGTCGGTCAGATGCATGATCTTAAAGTCGCCGTCGGTGGTGAAGTATGCAACACCGTTTTCATCATATTCGGGCACAAGCTGGTTTTCGTATTCCACAGCGCCGAATGTGTCTATGTATTCGTGCATAGGCTTTTCGTTCAGCTTGTTGGCCACGGCAAATATACCGCATATAAGAACGAAGGCAAGAATTACCGACAGTAAAATTTTAAGTAGCTTCTTCATAACCAAAATCTCCTTTGTTTGTGTTTACAATTCAATTATATCATGCTTGTACCGATAATTCAAGTGCTTATTTTTACCCCGACTTAATGATGAAAAGAAAATAACAAAAAAATTTTCGAATTTTCACAAAATGTATTGACAAAAGCGAAATTATTTGTTATAATAATCAGCGTCACGAGGAAATATCCACGTGTATGCTGCTATGGCTCAGCTGGTAGAGCACATCCTTGGTAAGGATGAGGTCCCCGGTCCGAATCCGGGTAGCAGCTCCAGACAACCCCGAAGGGAAACCTTCGGGGCTTTGGCTTTTTTATAGCAGATTTGCTTTCTTTTTGCGCTGCTACCCGGTACGGCGCCGGGGAAAGACACGAATCTACTGCGTAGCTTCTTAGTCTTGAAGAGTCCACCGGACTCTTCACAGTCCGAATCAAGTAGTGCTGCAATAACCCCGAAGGGAAACCTTCGGGGCTTTGGCTTTTTATAGGCTCTCGCAGAACATCTGTGGGAGCATTTTTGTTTAAACGGGGTTGTCCGGAGCTGTTTTTGGTTACCTTAAGCCCTAAATTACATAAAAGATTGATTTTTATATATTTATATGATATAATGTACAAAAAAGGAGGATTTGTCAACGTGAAAACTATTATTTTGATAACGGTTATTCTACTTCTTGCCAGCATAGCGCTTCAGTTTGGTTATAATATGATATTCGTTAGCCCTAAGGCTTTTGAAACAACAAAGGGTGGCGACGGCAAGCTGACAGATATGTTGTATCTTTCGGAATCTCTTGATGACTCATATTTTGAGGACACGGCTTTGATTTCTGCAAATCTCGAGGGTGCAATAGAGCGTATAGATATCAGAGAGGATTGCGCCGACTTTACCGCATGCGGTCTTATCAGATTTTATATTGAGAACAAGCACCGTCTTGCCGATGTAAACAAGGCTGAGATCAAGGAATGCCTTATCGGCTTTAAATATTGGATGGATCAGTACGATGGACGAGCAGACAGTATGTGCCATTGGAGCGAGAATCATCAGATTCTGTTCGCCACTACCGAGTATCTTGCCGGTGCAGAGTGGCCGGATGCAACCTTTGCCGACGGTAAAAGCGGTGAGGAGCATATTGCCATGGCAAAGGAAAGAATTGATGCCTGGATGTATCAGAGATATTACTACGGCTTTAACGAATATTATTCTAACAATTACTATCCCGAGGATATTGCCCCCATGGCGAACTTCATTCAGTTTGCAAGAGGCGAGGATGCCGAAATGGTTCAGCGCATGAAGATAATTATGGACCTTATTTGGGTAGATATTGCAACACAGTCCTTTAAGTATACCGACGAAAACGGTATGACCCAGTACGCATTTGTTTCTGCCAGCGGCAGAATGTATATGGATAACAAGTGCTCTGACGATACAGGCAACAGACTTCGCCCCTACATAAATCTTGTTCTTGAGAACGGTACCGATTATGAAAGCGTTGACAACCGCTTCTTCGTCTGCTTTAAGAGAATGTATAAGGCAACAGTTAACGGCGAGCCCGTTTATCGCCTGCCCGAGGTGATTAAGGAGATCTTTAACGATCCCGCAAAGGAGCAGGTGGTTAAGTCCTCGAACGGCATCACTATTGACGAGCTTGTGGCTGACGGCTTCGTTGGCCAGGAGGTTGGGCAGATTATGATGCAGATGGGCATGGAGGCCTTTTCTAATTCTCAGGTTATAGATAATTCTATAGAATATCTTAACAAGAATCATCTTTTCAATAATGAATTCTTAAACGACTTTAAGCTTGTAAATCTCTGGCCGCTTACTCTTACCAAGAGCCTCGGCTTCCTCTCGGGTATTCTTAACCCCTCTACCGACGGCAAGGCGATCCAGCGGGCAAACGTATATACCTATCAGACCCCCTATTACTCCATGAGCACCAGCCAGGAGCACTTTGCAGGCGATTATGCAGATCAGCATCAGATTAATGTAAGCACCCTAGCAGGCGATCTGTCTGTTTTCACCGCTCAGCCTATGCGAAACAGCTCTAGAGGCCAGTATTGGGTTGGTTATGGCAGACTGCCCTACTCGGTGCAGGATGAGAATGTTAATATTTCTATTTATACCATTCCCAGCAGCAAAGGAATGCTTGAGCCTCACATCGTAAAGTATACTCATGCCTATTTCCCCGTAGGCCTCTTTGATGAGGTAAATCTCGATCATATGGATGACGGCTACGTGTTTGGCAGAAAGGGTGATGCTTATATTATGCTACACGCTATGTCCGACGGTGATGCCACTCTTATGTTCAAGAATGATATTGAGGGGGTTACGGAATCCGATATTGCCTCCGATATGAGCGAGATTAAGGAAAATGTAAAGGAGCTTATTGAGGCCAGCGGTGATCTTCGCTATGACCTTATACTTGAGGGCGGAGCTTCTCATGCTTGGGTAACCGAGCTTGGCTCTGTTTCGGAAAACCGATCGTTTGACGAATTTGTAAATCAGATGCTTGCAAATAAATGCGATTATAACGATATGACCGTTAGCTATAAGAGTGGTGAAAAGCTCTTTGATGTAAAGTATAATGAGCATTTTGTTATTAATGGCGATAAAATTGATACAAATTATGCAAGATATGAGAGCGCATACGTTGACGGCAAGGTGGATAGAAAAAGCGAAGTGATCGCCTTTACCTTTAACGGCAAGACGCTTACGCTTAATTATATGGAAGGCCTCAGGGTAGAGTAAAATGAATTTTGGATTACAAACCTTTACCATAAGAAGGGCGCAAAAGCGTGATATGGAGGCGGCATATCTTCCCCTTGTGGAGCTGGGAATTATCGACCTTGAAATCGCAAGAATTGATTTCACAAGGGAAAATGCCTACAGGCTTCGCACTCTTTCTGAAAAATACGGAATCAGACCGATTTCAATTCAGGTCAAGCCTAAATATGTTTTCGGTGACGTTTTGGGTGTTGTTGAATTTTGCAATATTGTTGGTTGTAAAAACGTGGTTATCTCCATGCTTCCATTTGAGTGCATACTTGGCAAGGAGGAGAGGTTTTACAGCTTCGTTAACACGCTTGATAAGCAATTTGAGATTTATGCCAAGCATGGAATAACCCTGGCATATCACCATCATAACTGGGAATACATAAGGCTCTCTAACGGCAAAACCCGAATGGCGGAGCTTCTTTGTAAAACCGAAAAAATCAAATTTGTTCACGATACCTATTGGACGGCAAGATGCGGTGTTGATCCCGCCCTGCAGATTCGTGAGTTTGGCCACAGACTTTTGGGAATTCACCTTCGTGATCTTGCTTTTAAGAAAAGGCTTCTTGATGTTCTGCCTCACGATACTACCGTCGGTGAGGGAGTGATTGATTTTGAGCGTGTTCTCTGTGCGGCACGTGAGGTTGGCTGTGAGTACACCGTTATAGAGCAGAAAACCGACACACCCTATGAGGATATTAAGCGCGGATATGAAAATCTGATGAAAATAAAATCCCAAATTAAGGAGGGAGCATTATGAAAAACAGTTCTGTAGGAACTATGAAAAAGGGCGAAAAGCTGTTCTTTGCTCTTGCTGATTTTTACGGGGGCGGAGGACAGGCGCTTATTGGTGTTCTTTACCTTGTTTTCCTAACCGATTTTATAAAGCTTAATCCTGTTTTCGCAGGTATAGTAGTCCTTATATCCGAGATATTTGATGCTATCAGCGACCCCCTGATGGGTGTTATCGGTGATAATACAAAGACTAGGATGGGTCGCCGCCGTCCTTACATTCTTATAGGCGGTTGTCTTCTTGTAGTAGCCTTTGGACTTATCTTCTTCCCCATTGCCGGAGATAACCAGATATTCAAGTTTGTTTACTGCGCAGTTACATATCTTTTCTATAACGCTATTTCTACAATGATCAGCGTGTCATACAGCAGTATGTCGGCTGAGATCAGTAGGGTAAGCGAGGAGCGTGATGCCGCCAACGTTTTAAGGCTTGTTGTTTCTACAGCCAGCGCCGCTGTGTGCACCCTTCTCCCTTCTCTCGTTATTGATGCGTATAATTCCGGCAAGATTGATATTACTACATTCTATCTCATCGTTGGCATCGGCTTTGGTATTCTCTTTGCTCTGCCTGTTATCCTTTGCGCTATCTTTGTAGAGGAGAGAGTTGAAGCTTCCACCGAGAAATCCAAATTCTCGCTTAAAGAGGTGATAGAGCCCCTTTACAACCGCCCCTTCCGCAACCTCGTGGGTATGTACCTCGGCCAGGCTCTTTGTATGGACGTCTTCTCCGCGGGCGTAGTTTACTTCGCTAAATATGTTACTAATCCCAAGGGTAGCTCCACCGTATTCCTCGGTATATTTATTGCAGTTCAGCTTCTTGCATTCCCCATCATCAATAAGCTTATTAAAACCGAGAACGTAAATAGAATTTACAGCTTCGGTTTACCTCTTTCGGTTGTGGCGTTGGTTGCCCTTGCAATCTTTGGCTCTAACCTTTACGTCGCATATGCATGCGTATTCTTCGTTGCGGTAGGCTTTGCGGGCGCACAGCTTACAAGCTGGATCATGTTCCCCCACACCGTTGATGCGGGCGAGCTTCTTACCGGCAAGCGCCAGAGCGGCGGCTGCAGTGCAATTATGACCTTTACCAGAAAGAGCAGCTCTGCACTTGTAATCTTCCTGTTCTCGCTTGTGCTCGAATTTACCGGCTACAACGCAGATCTTGAAGTTCAGCCGGTGTCTGCTCAGAACGGTATTAAGTACGTTATGGCATTTACATGCATCATCTTTATGATTTTCGGCTGGTTTATGGCGAGAAGATATGTTCTCACTAAGGAAAAGAACGCAAATATTGAAAGATATCTTGCTTATCAGCGAGAGGGTCGACTTGACCAACTTTCCGACGAGGAAGCAGCCGAGCTCGATACCCTTAAGGAATCGCTGAGATGAGGTAAACGTAAATGAAATTTAATTCTGAAAATTACAACAAGGTAAAAAGACTCGCCGATTTTGTATCCAAAACATGGGATCCCAAGATGAAGTGGATGTGGGGCGAGGCTCTCCTTGGTTACGCTCTGGACGAGCTGGATAAGGAAAACGGCAGAGAGGATTATACTAAATTTCTCAGAGCCTATTGCGACCATTGGGCAAAGATGGATCCAGCCGTAGATCAGTCGGATACGGCAGCACCCGGACTTATCACCTATGCAATGTATAAGAGAACCGAGGCTGAGGAATACAAATGGCTGACCAGAAAGGTGCTTGATTATATTCGCTATGAGCCAAGACTGTATGGCGATTGCTTAAACCACCTGGGCAGCAGCAAAAAGGGCAGAATCTATCCCAAAAGTGTATGGATAGACAGCGTTATGATGTTCTCTGTTTTTACCTCTCTTTATGCGAGGGAAAATAACGACAGCGAGCTTCTTGACTTCGCCGCCCGTCAGCCCAAGCAGTATGCCGCTATGATGTTTGATGAAGAGAAGGGCCTTTGGGCTCACTCCTATTGGGTTAACCGCAAGGCGGCCTTTCCCGGGCGTGATCTCTTCTGGGGACGAGGCAACGGCTGGGTTATCTGCGGATTCCCCATGATACTTGATAACATCGGTCTTGATCACTGCGAGGCAGAGGGGATTATCGACCTCTTTAGAAGAACCAGCGAGTCTTTGCTTGGTTGTATGAACGAGGATTATAGCTTTAATACGCTGCTTAAGTACAAATCATACCGTGAGCTTTCCGCTACGGCGCTTATTGCCGCCGGCTGGCTTCACGGCATCAGATGCGGCTATCTTGATAAAAAATTCCTCGAGCCTGCAGTTTGTGCCTTTGAAGCATGTGTTAATGCAATGGAGGAGGGCGACGATGGGATTTATATGACCGAAATCAGCGGCCCCACAATTCCGTTGCCACTTTTGCCGAAGCTGGGCTATAAGGCTGTTCCTCTTGGCAAAAATTGGAGCTATGGTATTGCCGCCTTGATTTTTGCTGCTATTGAGTATAAGAGATGCCTTGAGGGATAACAAAACAACTCACGGGTAATTTTTAAAAGTAAAAAGAGCAGACACTCGGGACGTTAACCTTGTGTCTGCTCTTTTTACTTGCTTTCTGTTGGTGGAATCATTATCAAGGATTTTGACGCAAAGCGTCAATATTCCGTCGCGCGCCGCTTACAAGTGCGAATCCACCGACTGTTTATGCTCCCTGCGAGCTTCACCTCTTCGCGGTAGCACTTCGTGCTTTGCTTCGGTATCCGAAGCGCTCGCGGAGCAATCTGCACTCACTCGCTCACAAGCGAGCTTGCAGCCTCGTATCGCTTGATTATGTAGCCTCCGGCTCAAACCGGTCGTTGCAGACTTGAGCCTGACGGCTCAAAAACAAAAGAGAGATAAGCGCGAGGGTTATCTCTCTTTTGTTGGTGGAGCATCAAGGACTCGAACCTTGGACCGACCGGTTATGAGCCGGTAGCTCTAACCACCTGAGCTAATGGTCCGTGCTTATTTTTGTGACTAATATATTGTATCAAACAAATATGAATAAATCATTAATAAATAGTTAACTAATTATAAAAAGGTGCGTTTTTATTCAGAAGCTTTTCAAAGACCTTGAAAGTAGAATTTTGAAAATTAAAAACAAGAGCGAGAGGGGTAAATTCTCGCTCTTGTAAAGGCGTTTTTCTCTAAAGGGGACTGTCTTTTCTTAAATGCCGTTCCTGTCAATACGCGTACTCACATTCGACGCTTATCTTATCTGCGCCCTTATTGTAGGTCGCGGAAACGAGGTCTATTTTTCCGTTATTTACAGTTACCGTTATAAGCACGGTCGTGCCAAGGTTTACGCCGAGCACTGCCGCCGTATCATAAGAAAATACGGTTGCGTAAAGAATATTTCCCTCTATTCTCGCGTCGCGAAGCTTGCTCTCAACAAGATTGAGAGAATAAGCACCCGAAGCAATTACATTTCCGGTGAAAGCGCCGCCGTCCGAATAGTTTCCGTTCTTATCACAGCTTACAGTTTCGCTTTCGGTAACGATAAAATCCTCGCCGAGAGATATGCTTCCAAATCTGTCGTAGGTGTACTCTATAACCGACGAGCCGTCAGTGTTGTAGCTAATCTCTATTTTTGCCGTGAGAGTGCCCTTATCGCTCTGGCGCTCGGTTTCTATAACCGACGCCTTAGGCGAGGAGGTGGCTGTCGCTGCGCTTACAAATTCCGCAAAGCTCACTCCGCCCTCGGACACCGGAATTTCCGGAGTCGTTGGTGTGCAGGATACCGAAAGGAGCAAGCAGGAAATTATCACAAGTAATGCTAAAAGCTTTTTCATAACAGTAATCCTCCCAACATCAGCCTATGGTAATATTCTGAATACCATAGAAATACTTAATCTCTACGGAGAATTTAGTTGCGGGAAGGCTTTCGGTCATAGGTGCAACGTATTCAAGCTTTATGCTGGTAATGCTTGCGCCGTCGTGCTCGATAACCGCCGAAACTATCGTGCCAAAGTCAACGCCGAAAACGCTTTTGGTATTTTTACCCTCAACCGAAAAGGACATCTTATTTCCGTCAACCTTGGGATTAAATATCATGGTGTCCGAAAGATTAAGGGTTATTTCGCCCTCCTTCGGAGAGAAGTTCGGCAACGAGGGGTCCCAGTTGCCGCCATTCGTGCGAACGCCGCGTCCCTCAAGGAATTCCTTAACGGTTGTGGTCTGTTTTATAGAATCAAGCTTGGTCGCATTAGAGCCGTCCGAAACCGTACGAAGCTCCTCTTCGACGCGCTCGTAGGTTGCCGCAGCATACTTTCCGTCTATCATTCCGCTTTTTATAACGGTCGTTGTCGTAAGCACGTTGTCCTGAAACTCCGCAACGATAACGGATTCGCTTTTCGTCGGCGTGCTTCTGTTATACATAGCAACAATCTTAGAAGAAAACTCTCCACCGCCGCCAACGCCAAGCATATTACACGAGGCAAGCGATAATGCCATTATTAAAATCAAAGCAAGCGCTGTAATTTTTTTCATCTTTTTATCCTTTCCGCCCACCGTGATTATGCGGGAAATTCAAGCTCTACCGTTCCGTAAGTGTATGACGTATTTATAATTACGTCAGCGCCGGAGGTGGACTTATAGCTGATTTCAATCGCTGTAAGATATATACCGTTTGTTTTAAGAACGAAATTAATGTCGCCATCAGCAGAGAGCTTATGTCCGATAACGCTTTCCATATTGTCGCCGGTAATAGTTGCCGTAAGCTTTTTCTCGTCCTCACTCTTTTCGTAAGTCTTAAAGCTGCTTCTTATGAGATTAAGCTTTGCGTTAACCGTATCTGCTGAAATTGCAGTCCACGTGTCACCGTCCACCGAAGTTTTTCCGTCCTTGCAGTAAAGAGTTCCTTCGATATAATTAATGCCGTCCTCCGACATATCCTCCGGAGATGCGGGAATTGCAAAATTATAACTGAAAATCGAATCAGCACCGTTTATCTTTAACGTGTAAAATCCGCCTAAAGAACGGTTGTATTCTGAAAGAGGGTTAGTATTTGGATACATATATACGACCTGGGTTATAACCTCGGTTGGATTGGAGGCCGCAACGACGTCTTCGATAGGGTTACCGACCTCACCGCTCGGCATAGAGCAAGCTGCTATTGATAATACGCAAAGAAGAACGGCAGCCAACCATGTTATTTTTTTCATTTCTATCACCTGACAAAGCCTTTCGTGCTGATAGTTATTCTATACTATCATAATTATACATTTTAAAATAGCAAAAGTCAATAGAAAAGAGGGCGACGCGCGCCCTCGTTCTTACAAAATTTTTCTTTTCTTTTTATTTAAAATAGCCAAAACCGACAGCTACCGCTGCGTTTTTTAACGGTGTCCGTTATCAAAAACCGGCATATTTTAATTTTTTGAGGTCGACCTACTGCCGCGTTTTTCACGCTTTTTCGGTTATGTAGCCCTCGCGGTAGAGAAGCTCTGCGATAAGCACCGCGCCACCCGCCGCACCGCGAAGCGTGTTATGCGAAAGTCCAACGAACTTATAATCGTAGAGAACGTCCTCGCGAAGTCTTCCGACAGTTACACCCATACCGCCGTAAATATCGCGGTCAAGCTTAGTCTGCGGACGGTTATCCTCCTCAAAATAGGTTATGAACTGCTCCGGAGCAAGCGGCAGAGAAAGCTCCTGCGCTCTTCCGCGATACTCTGCCCAATCACGAAGTATTTCTTCCTTGGTGGGCTTCTTGTCAAATTTAACGAAAACGGCGGCAAGATGTCCGTCGGTTACAGGAACTCGTATACACTGCGTTGTGATTACGGGAGCTTCTGCGGGAACTATTTTTCCGTCCCTGACAATACCCCAGACTCGAAGCGGCTCGCGCTCGCTCTTCTCCTCCTCGCCACTGATAAAGGGTATTACGTTGTCTATCATTTCGGGCCACTCGTTAAAGGTTTTTCCCGCACCGCTTATAGCCTGATAAGTGGTTGCGACCACCTCTCGAATTCCGTATTTGCGAAGCGGCTCAAGCGCGCCAACGTAGGACTGTATTGAGCAGTTAGGCTTTACCGCAATAAATCCGCGCTTCGTTCCAAGTCTTTTTCTCTGCGCCTCAATAACCGCAAGATGCGAAGGGTTCACCTCAGGAATAACCATCGGGACGTCGGGCGTCCATCTGTTAGCGGAGTTGTTGGAAACGACGGGAAGCTCCGCCTTTGCATAACGCTCCTCAAGCAAAAGGGTGTCCGGCTTCGGCATATTAACCGCGCAGAAGACGAAATCTACGTTTGCCGCAACGTACTCCACCTCATCGGAGGATACGACGGTCATTTTTGCAATATCATCAGGAATAGGCGTTTTCATTTTCCATCTTCCCTCTACCGCCTCGGCATAGCTTTTCCCTGCCGACCTCGGTCCTGCAATAAGCATCTTTATCTCAAAATAAGGGTGCTCATGGAGAAGAGTTATAAATCTCTGGCCTACCATGCCCGTAGCACCTATGATACC
>JAGCLY010000029.1 GCA_017646745.1 Clostridia bacterium | reverse complement strand
AGGTATTACCCGTGATGCTATGACCAGAAAGATGCCCGACGATATGTGGGATCTCGTTATAGATATCAACCTTAAGGGTGTATTCAACCTTACCCGTTACATCGGTCCTCATATGGAGGAGATGGGCGGCGGCAGCATCATCAACATTTCCTCTGTCGTAGGTGAGTACGGCAACATCGGTCAGGCTAACTACGCCGCATCCAAGGCGGGCGTTATCGGTCTTACCAAGACCTGGGCTAAGGAGTTCGCGAGAAAGGGCGTTCCCGTAAGAGTTAACGCCATCGCTCCCGGCTATATTATGACCGATATGATGAAGACCGTTCCCGAGGATCTGCTTAAGAAGTTTGCAGGACTTACTATGCTCGGCAGACTTGGTCAGCCCGAGGAGATTGCAAAGGCAGCTCTCTTCCTTGCATCTGACGACTCCTCTTACGTTACCGGACACGTTCTTTCGGTAAATGGCGGCATGCGCCTGTAATAAAACAGCTTAAACGCAAATAAATGTTTGCAAAAAGAAAGGAAAATACTATGACAAATGTAGGAATAGTTGGTATTGGCACATACCTTCCTAAAAAAATAATGACTGCAAAAGAGATCTCCGATGCCACCGGTGGCGTATGGAGCGAGGATGCGGTTAGAGCAAAGCTCGGTATCAATCAGAAGTTCATTCCCTCCGCTGATCCCTGCGACGGCACTCAGGAGATGGGCGCGCTTGCAGCTCTCAAGTGCCTTGAGAACTGTGGTGTTGATCCTCTTGAGATCGACGTTATCCTCTGTATCACCGAGGAGTGGAAGGAGTATCCTCTCACCACCTCTGCATGCTACGTGCAGGATAGAATAGGCGCAAAGAATGCGTGGGGCATCGACGTTCAGAACCGTTGCTGTACATGCGTTTCTGCAATGAAGCTTGCTAAGGATATCCTTATTGCAGATGACGAGGTTAACACCGTGCTCGTTTGCGGCGGTTACCGCAACTGTGATTTCATTGATTACACCGACAGCGGTGTATCCTTCATGTTCAACCTTGGCGCAGGCGGCGGCGCAATCCTTCTTAAGAAGAATTACGGCAAGAACCTTCTCCTCGGTACTCACCTTATGTCCGACGGCTCTGTTGTTCACACCTGCGGATCTAAGGTTGGCGGTATTCTTGAGCCCGTTACTCCTGAAAATTACAAGGAGTTCGGTATGCTTCGCCTTATGGATTCTCCTAAGATGAAGGGCTTGCTTAACACCGTTTCTATGCCCAACTGGTATCACTGTATTGACGAGGCTCTTCGTAAGTCGAATATGACTCGTGCAGATATTGATTATCTTGATATTCTTCACATAAAGCGTTCGGGTCACAAGGCAATGCTCGCTGACCTCGGCCTTACCGAGGATCAGTCCATCTATCTTGAGGATTACGGCCACATCGGTCAGATCGACCAGATCCTTTCTCTTGAGCTCGCTCTCAAGGAGGGTAAGGTTAAGGAGGGCAGCACTGTATGTATGATCGCTGCCGGTATCGGTTACACCTGGGCGGCTAACATTATCAAATGGGGATAAATTTTGGTGAAAAGCGCTGCGATTCTCCGCTTTGTGGACTTGACGTAGGTCACTACGCCTTGCATCCACCAAGCAAAAATTTTCACTCAAAATTTCTATTTTGCCATTTAAATTAAAATTATAATTCACTCCTTTTTTAGAAAGGAAAAATGCTTTTATGGCTTATTTTCTTAACACACTGTTCGGATCAATAGTTCCGATGTGTATTACGGCGCTTGTTACGATGGCAATTACGCTTATCTTCAAGACGTCATACACCACCAACTTTGCTCAGGGAGTTATCTCCGCATTTGGTGCATACGTGGTGGCGAGCTCGCTTAACAAATTGGGGCTGTCCATATGGATAAGCCTTCCGATAGGTATGTTTGCCGCTATGCTTATTGCGGTAGCCGTTGACGTGCTTATTTTCCGTAACGGACGCTACGTTAATGCACTTGGTAAGCAGATAATAACTATGGGTCTTATTTCGCTTGTTGTGGGCGTAATTCCGCTTATATTCGGTCTTAGCGATCCTGCCTTCAAGAGCTTTGTAAATGGAAATATTACATTTACACTGTCTGACGGAAGCGTGGCCAGCGTTACTAAAAATTCGTTGGTATGTCTTGCTCTTGCTGTGGTGGTTATCGCTGCTATATTCATTCTTTTGCGCTTCTCGAAATGGGGACTTTCGGTGCGTGCCACAGCCTCAAACGAGTATGTAGCGGGAATGATGGGAATAAACACCCACGTGGTAACTGCGGTATCCTGGGGACTTGCAGGTGCGCTCGGTGCGCTTGCGGCAACGATAAATGCTTCCTCCGGTAATATTATCAGCGGTTACTTTATGACAAACTATCAGGTATACGCATTCCTTGCGGGAATTCTCGGTGGATTCTCCACCTTCTACGGTCCGGTTATTGCCGCCCTTATGATTCCTCTTGCAAACAATCTCGTGCAGTATATCGTTAACGTTCTCGGAGTACCCGAGCTTACAGGATGGTCGATGGTAATAGTTTACGCTGTTGCGCTCGTTATCATATTCTTTAAGCCCCAGGGTATATTCGGTAAAAAAATAGCAAGGAAGGTGTAAGATATGGATAAACGTTTAGCTAAAAATTACGCCTTGCTTGGAAAACAGACAACCGATGGCGACGGCCTTACGGCTTGTCTTCGCTCCTTCTTCAAAAATTCTACGATGCAGATTATCCTCTTCGCCATAATTATGTCTGTTGTTGGCGCGCTTTCCCAGGAAAAGATACTTCCTTATTCCTGGTTGTCGGCATTTGCATCTACCTTCTCATACGCTATTGCAGCGGTCGGCTTCTGCCTTCTGATGGGTTATTCCGGTCTTGCCTCTCTTGGCACCGGCGGATTTATCGGAATAGGAACATATTCTGTACATTACATAATGTCGGAAGCGGGTCTTCCGTTCGGAATTGCGCTTATCACCGCTATTGCAGTAGCAGTACTTATCGGAGTGATAGTCGGATTTATTTCGCTCCGTATAGAGGGAATATACCTCGTTATCCTGACACTCGGACTTTCGGAGATTCTCCGTAATCTCTACATGGTTTTGGAGGACAGAATAACTATTTCTACAAATCCTAATCTCTTCGGTATTGAGATTACCCGTCAGATGTCCTTGTACGTGGTTGTAGTAGTGCTTGCTGTGATTATGATTATCACCGGTAATATTATTAACAGCCCTACAGGCAGGGCAATGCTTGCCATGAAAAACTCTACCGCCGCAGCTCAGGCTATGGGTATAAGCCTTATGAAGTACAGACTTATGGCGTTCATTATCTGTACCGTTTATGCATCCATTTCGGGTACTATGCTTATCATCGTAGTGCGTGGTGCTATGGCTTCTCAGGGCACCGGCTTCTACGCTTTAATAACCTCGCTTAATATTCTGGCGGCGGTTATTATCGGTGGATACAAGTCGATATGGGGCGCGGTATTCGGCAGCTTTATTATGTACGGTATGCAGACCGTTGTACTGAACAATATTAAGTTCCTTGCCGAAAACCCGGTTATTATAACCTTCGTGTCGGGTATTCTCGTAATCATCGTTGTAATGTTCTATCCCGGCGGACTTGCACAGCTTGTTCTTGAGCTTCGCGGTAAGGCAAGGAAGCTTCGTATTAAAATGAAGGAGGCGCGATATGGCAAGGATCTTGGATAATCTTAACCCCGTCTCCGAGCGTATTTTAAAGCTTCGTCAGAGCTATGATTGGACACAGGCAGAGCTTGAGGCACTTCCTTTGCACTATGCTGAGAAAAAGAAAAAGGCTTTGAACAGCTTTCTTCTGAAGGCGAATAAGAAGCTCTCGAATTCCGCATTCAAGGCTTGTGATAAGGAAGAGTATGCGGACTCTATTATGACTGAGAAGCTGCAGAAATACGACGTTAAGCAGTATCTCCAGCACAGAAAGGCAAATCACCTTGCTGCTGTCGAAATATTCCTCGCTATAAAGAAGGGTGAGGATTGGTCGGCAGACCTCTTGGAAGTAAGAAAGGCAAACGACGATTTGCTTAAAGAGCGAGAGGCTTACGTGAAGAAGCTTGAAGCCGAAAGGGAAGCGTTCCTTCGTAAAAACTCTATTTCGGATTCTTCGGAATATAAGGCTCTCTCAGCAGAGCTGGAGAAAAAATATAACGAGCTCTCGTCTGCTCTTGATGAAAAGCATGCGGCTGAAATTTCCGCAAAGGAGCTGAAGCTTAACAAGAAGCTCGACTCTATTTCTAAAAATCTTCAGTTGCTTGAAGCAAAGCAAACTGAAAAGCACACCCTTCCCGATGATATTCTGTTATCGGTTAAGGGCCTCAAAATGTATTTCGGCGGTCTGAAGGCGGTTGATGATCTTACCTTTGACGTTAAGAAGGGTGAGATATTCGGCCTTATCGGCCCTAACGGCGCAGGTAAAACCACCGTATTTAACTGCATTACCCGTTTTTATGACGCTACCGGTGGCGAAATGTACTTTGAAAACAAGTACGGAGAGGTAGTGGATCTCAGAGAATATAAGGTACACGACATTATTCTCCAGGGAATAGGACGTACATTCCAGAATATCGAGCTTGTAAAGGAAATATCGGTTCTGGATAACCTTCTTGTTGCCAGCACAAGAGCATACCGCTCGGGCTTTATTGCTCATGCGCTCGGTCTTCCTCTTTTGAAGAGAGAGGAAAAGATGCTTCGTGAGAAGGCAATGAAGATTCTTGAATTTATGGGACTTGAATCCTATGCGGGTTGGCTCGCCTTCGGTCTTCCTTACGGAATTCTGAAGAAGGTTGAAATAGCCCGTGCGCTTATGGCGGATGCAAGACTTATCATTATGGATGAGCCTGCGGCAGGTCTTAATGATTCCGAAACTGCAGAGCTTACCGAAACCATTCGTCGCATTCGTGACGAATTTGGTGTTACCATTCTTCTTGTAGAGCACGATATGGGTTTGGTAATGAATGTCTGTGATACCGTATGCGCAATCTCCTTCGGTCAGATGCTGGCGATCGGCACTACCGAAGAGATACAGAAAAATAAAGCCGTTCAGGAGGCTTATCTCGGTATGGAGGATGACGAATAATGAGTGAACTTCTTAAAATAACCGACCTAAAGCTTAATTACGGCCCTATCGCAGCGCTGAAGGGTGTAGATCTTTCGGTAAACGAGGGTCAGATAGTTGCCATCCTGGGCGCAAACGGCGCCGGAAAGACCTCGCTGCTAAAGGTAATATCCGGTCTTTTAAAGCCTGCATCGGGCGAGATTCTCTTCGATGGTAGCAGCATTGGCGGAAAGCCGGCTCATAAGGTGGCGAAGCAGGGAATAATGCAATCGCCCGAGGGCAGATTTGTTCTTGTCGGACTCACCGTTGAGGAAAATCTCCGTGTCGGCGGATACAACATCAAGGATAAGGCAGAGCTTGCCCGTAATTTTGAGCGAGTATATACCCTTTTCCCCAGACTTAAGGAGCGAGCAAAGCAGCAGTCCAGCACTCTTTCGGGTGGTGAGCAGCAGATGCTTGCAATAGGACGCGCCTTGATGGGAAGTCCTAAGCTTCTTATTCTTGATGAGCCCTCGCTGGGTCTTGCTCCTCTTCTTATTAAGGATATTTTCGCAACACTTCTTAAAATTAAGGAAGAGGGAACCACAATTCTTATTGTAGAGCAAAACGCTCTTGCTACCCTTAAGATTGCCGATTATGCATACGTTCTGGAGCTTGGCAAAATCAGCATGCACGGAAGCTCTGCTGACCTTATCAAGGATGAACGACTGATTTCGGCTTATCTCGGCGGATAATGTAAATATAATTTTACATTTAACCGTCAAAAAACTAATTTTGAAACATTTATACATTCCTCAGGGATGAAAAAATGTCAATAAAACAAAAAAGGAGAAATACAATGAAAAACACACTTACAAAGATTATTGCGCTCCTTCTTGCATTTTCTGTTTGCATCGGACTTGTGTCCTGTGGCGGAAACAAGGATGACACCATTTACGTAGGTAATACCGCGGCTACCACCGGCGCGGGCGCAACTATCGGCGTTCCCTTCAACCTTGGTATTGAGGCTGCATTCGCAGTTTACAATGCAAATGGCGGCTTCAACGGCAGAAAGGTAGCTCTTAAGCACTATGACGATATGGGCGACTCTGCACAGGCGCTTACTCTTATGGAAAAGCTTATCCATGAGGATGAGATCTTTGCAGTAGTAGGTAACTACGGCTCTTATGCAGTTACCACCAACCTCAGCGTTCTTAAGGAAAACAACATTCCTATGGTTTATGCGGCTGCAGGTAACAGCATTCTTTACAATGATAATGCTACCACTCTCGGCGACAGAGGAATTTTCCCTGTACAGCCTCTCAACCACACCGAGGGTCAGATGCTCCTTATTCGCTCCTTCGCACCTACCTTAGACTCTGAGGGAAATTCTCTTGGCGGCTTTGGCGCAAGCAAGGTTGGCGTAATCTCCAGCTCTGAGGAATCCAGCCAGGCAATGCTTGCTGGTATTAAGGCAGAGGCTGAGTTATCCGGTCTTACCGATAAGATCGTTTACCAGAACGTAACAAGTGATGACTACTCTGCAGCAGCAAATGCTCTCGTTGCAGCAGGATGTGACGTAATCATCGTTACCGTAGTAGCAGCGCCCTTCGTTACCGCTCTTACTGCACTTGCAAATGCAGGCTACAAGAAGTCTGTTCTTACTACCTACAACAACTCCAATGCGGCTATCTTCAATGATGAAAACAGCAATATGACCGAGGTAGGTCTTAACATCCTCTCCAATATGGCAGTATTTGCTCAGGCTTGGCTTGACATTTCTGACATTGATAACTACTACACCAACACCGAGTCTAACCTTTACAACGGTTATAAGTTCCTCGGCAAGATCCAGAAGGATGAAAACGGCAAGGAGCTTGGCGTTCCCGGCTTCACTGATGAGTACTGGGTTATCGCAGAGAATATCTACAACTATGCAGCAAGCCTTAATGATGAGAAGATTTCTCCCCTCAACATGAGCTATAACTCCTATGCTCTCGCAGGTTATATCGCAGGCGATCTCTTCTGCCAGGCACTCACCGAGATGCAGGCACAGAATAAGGAGCTTACCAGAGAAAATCTCGTTACCATCCTTGAGTCCAAGGAATTCAAGATTGCTATGGCAGACAACATTTCTTACCAGAACGGTCTGCGTGCAGGCGTTTCTTCCTTCTCTCTTACTATGTTCTTCGATACTGCAACTCTTGACGGCAGTAACAATCACACCGCATCCAGCACCACAGTTCATCCTCTTACATCTATTGAGGAATACAGAGCACTTATTTCTAAGTAATTTCTAAAACAGGCGCCCTCCGTCGTGAGGCGGGGGGCGCAATAACAAAAGTAAATACTACAAAACATCTTAAATTTGAAAATTACTCGCTTAGGCGAATAACATAGAATAATTAACACAAAGGAGATATACAAATGGCAAAGTACGTATCTGTTATGGAGGCCCTTGATCTTGTAAAGAGCGGTGACTATATCGTAACCGGTCTTGGCTCGGCAGAGGGCAGAGAGTTTATGACTAATCTGCATACTATTGCAGACAGGGTTAAGGACGTAATGGTTTCCAACTGCCTTCCTATGGGCGCATACGAGTTTATCGTAAATCCCGAGTACAAGGATGTTTTTACTACCGAGGGTTGGTTCTATACTCCCGTGCTCAGAAAGGCGCATAAGAACGGTAATATATCCTTTATCCCCAACCATCTTCACCTTGCGGCTAAGAAAAGACTCTTCTTCCGTGAGCCCGATATCTACGTTGGCATCGCTTCTATGCCCGATAAGCATGGCTACGTATCTCTTTCTATCTCCAATACATATGAGATGCAGATGATAAAGAAGGCAAAGACCGTTATTCTTGAGATAAATCCCAACGCACCCAGAACATTTGGTGACGTTCAGCTTCACGTGGATGACATTGATTACCTCGTAGAGGTTGACTATCCCATTCCCGAAATCGCAGACGTAGAGCCTAATGAAAAGGATCTTGCAATAGGTAAGCTCATCGCCGAGATGATCAATGACGGCGATTGCATCCAGCTCGGTATCGGCGGTATTCCCAATGCAGTTGCGGCAAGCCTTTATGGCAAGAAGAATCTTGGCGTTCATACCGAGATGCTTACCAGCGGAATGGTAAAGCTTGCTAAGGCGGGTGTTATTAACGGCAAGTGTAAGCAGATCAACAACGGTAAGATGGTTGCCGCTTTTGCTATGGGTACCAAGGAGCTTTACGACTTCATCGACGATAACCCTGCTGTTGAAATTCTTGATGGCGGCTATGTAAACGATCCCTATACCATTATGCAAAACGATAACCAGGTTTCTATCAACACCACACTTGAGGTTGATATTACCGGTCAGTGCGCATCCGAGTCTATCGGTTCTGTTCAGTTCTCGGGCACCGGCGGTCAGTCTGATACCGCAGTTGGCGCACAGAAGTCGAGAAATGGCCGTTCTATCATCGCTCTTTACTCCACTGCAATGGTTAAGGACCCTGCTACCGGCGAGAGAGTTGAAACCTCTAAGATCGTTTGCCAGCTTAAGGCAGGCGCGGCGGTTTCTCTTTCCAGAAATGATGTTGACTATCTTGTTACCGAGTATGGCTGTGTATCACTTAGAGGCACCAGCCTTGCAGAGCGTGCAGAGCGTATAATTTCTGTTGCTCATCCTAACTTCAGAGAGCAGATCAGAGCAGAAGCGATTGCACTTGGCATTATCGTTAAGTAAGGTGCGCTATGGCAGAGTTTATTTACGAAGGTAAAAGGGTTTATTATGAGGTTCACGGCGACCATGGTCAGCCCCTCGTAATTCTCAACGGAATTATGATGTCCTGCGCCAGCTGGAAGTCATTTGTTCCCAATTTTTCCCGCAACAATATTACAATTCTTCTCGATTTTCTCGACCAGGGACAGAGCGAGAGAATGACCGAGAGCTATGATCACTCTATCCAGGTGTCTGTTCTTGAGGCTCTTCTCGACCTCCTTCCTTATGATAAATATACCGTTATGGGTATTTCTTACGGCGGTGAAATTGCCATTCAGTACGCAGTCAAGCGCCCTGATAGGGTGAGAAGCCTTGTTCTTGCCAACACATGTGCACGCACCTCTGATTGGCTCAGAAAGATCGGCGACGGCTGGAATGCCGTTGCTAAAACCGGTGTAGGCGAGGCATATTATCTCACCACTATTCCGGTCATCTACTCCACCGGATTTTACGAGCGAGAGGCGGCGTGGATGGAAAGACGAGAGGGAGTTCTCATCCCTTATTTCTCCCGTCCCGACGTACTGGAGAGCCTTATTCGCCTGACAGACAGCTCCCGTAATTACGATTATACCGACAGAGTTCATGAGATAAGCTGTCCCACGCTTATCATCTCCTGCTCGGAGGACGGACTTGTGCCTCCCACAGAGCAGATATTGCTTCATCAGAAGATAAAGGGCAGTCATTACGTTACGATAAACGGCTCCGGTCACGCAAGCATGTATGAGGATCCCGCATCCTTTACAGCCCTTGTGCTCGGATTTGCCAATCTTCTTGATGATCAGATCACAATTTAATTTTGGAGGAATAGTATGGAAAAGAAGTTTATATCTATCGGTAGCGAGAAGCTTGCCTATCTTGATATCGGACAGGGTCCCGTGGTAATTATGGTACACGGAAATATGTCCTCATCTGTACACTACGAGCCTCTTATCAGCCGTATCAAGGATAAATTCAGATGTATTGCAGTTGATCTGCGCGGCTTTGGCGATTCCAGCTATAACAATCGCTTTGATACTCTTGAGGAGCTTGCTGATGATGTTAATGCATTTACCGAGGCTCTTGGGATTGACAGTTATTATCTCGTTGGCTGGTCCAACGGCGGCGGTGTGAGCCTTAAGCTCTGCGCTAAGTATCCCGATAAGGTAAAGAAGTTCTTTGATATAGAGGGTGCAGGCCTTAAGGGTTATCCTCTCTACAGGAAGGTAAATTATCAGTCCACCGGCGAGCCTTATGCTAACAAGGAGGAGATGGCAACCGATCCTATGCAGGTTGGCCCTGTTCTCGCTATTTTTGAAAAGGGTGACAGCGCTATGATGACATCCATCTGGGATGCCACTATTTACACTGTTAACAAGCCTACCAGAGAGCAGAATGATCTTTGGATGAGCGAGACCTTGAAGCAGAGAAACCTTGTTGATCTGGACTGGGCTCTTGCGACCCTTAATATGTCCGATGAGTTTACTCCTTACGGCAAGGGCGATGGCAGTATTCATAATATTAAGTGCCCCGTAGCTCTTACTATGGCAGAGAAGGATATTGTTGTGCCCGATTATATGGTTCTTGATAACTATAATGCTCTTGGCGAGCTTGCAACCCTTCTTCCTTACGAGAACTGCGGACATTCTCCTATGGTTGACTGTCCCGACAGACTTGCCGAGGATGTTGTTAAGTTCTTCTCATAATAGACTAAATAAAAACCGCCGACAAAATCTGTCGGCGGTTTTTCATATAAGAAGGGCGGTCCGAGGACCGCCCTAGTTATTTAAGAAATTATTACTTTTTGGGGTTGTTAAGCACCTGATCGTTTACAAGGATGTAAGCAGAGCAGCCGGGAACGGTAACAGTTCCGCTGCAAGTACGGATGCTGGTTATGCCTGCTGTAACACCATCACATACAAGGTGATATGTTGTACCCTTGAGATCAAAGTTCATGCTGTTGCTCTGAGGGTTAATAATAACCAGAGCCTTTCCACCATTGCCATCCTCGATCACGATATTAATACCTGCATCGTAACCGTGTTCGGAAGCTATGAACTTAGTGTTATTGGTGAAGATATCGAACTTTGTTCTGATTGCACTGAGACCTGCGTAGTACTGGAACATCTTGTACTCATTAGAACCGGGCTTCAGAGTATCCCACTTAAGGTTGTTGATCTCGTCAGAGGACTTGTATGAGTTGTGATCGTAGCCTGTAGGAGACTTGGAGTTGGGCTTGGAACGAAGAATTTCCTCGCCTGCCTGATAGAACACAATACCCTTGGAAACGTGAAGAATAGTAGCGCCGAGACGGTTCATAGCAAGTCTCTGTTCAAGAGTTGCGCCCTTGTTAGAGAAGGTAAGCTTATCCCAAAGAGTGCTGTTATCGTGAGCAGAGAGGTAGTTAACTACCATTGCGTTGTTAACAGTCCACCAGGAACCTGCGGATGCGCCTACACCACCATTGATACCGAAGAGAACCTTTGCGCGGAGAGATGTATTACCATTGATGTATCCATTCTTAGCGGGATCGTCAGCCTCACCCTTAAGACCAACACGAGTAGTATCGTTGAATACTGCGATAGTACCGATTGCACCGTTGGTTGCAACAATGCTCTTAATGTTACCTGCGTTTGCAGAGATTGCACCATTATACGCTTCCTTCATCATCTCCCAGCCCTCGCCGTAGATGATTGCCTGAGGATCGTAGGTATGAACAGCAGATTCAACTCTCTGCATAGTGTTCATATCGTGCAGACCCATGAGGTCAAAACGGAAGCCGTCAAGGTTGTATTCCTGCTGCCAGTAGCTTACGGACTCAACCATGAACTTGCCGTACATGTATCTCTCGGAAGCGGTGTCGTTACCACAGCCGGAGCCGGAGGAGTTTGCACCGTTTGCCTTATATCTGTAGTAGTAGTAAGGAACGATTCTGTTGAAGGATGCGTTCTTATCGAAGGTATGGTTGTAAACAACGTCCATAATAACGCCGATGCCCGCCTCGTGGAGAGCCATAACCATTTCCTTGTATTCCTTAATTCTTACTGCGCCGTTGAAGGGATCGGTGGAGTAGCTTCCCTCGGGAACGTTGTAGTTCTTGGGATCGTAGCCCCAGTTGAAGCCGCTGTCGGGATCATGCTCCTTAACGGTAGCATAGTCGTAAGAGGGAAGGAGGTGAACGAAATTAACGCCGAGAGCCTTAAGGTAATCAATACCTACGGGAACACCGTGCTCATTTACAAGACCTTCCTGAGTGAAGGCAAGGTACTTGCCCTGATACTTCTCGTTTGCATCTTTGCTACCGAAGTTGATGGTGTTAGAGAAGTCTCTGATATGAATTTCCCAGATGATAGCATCGGAGTAGCTGTCGATGCCGGTGTTGAAGTTCTTAACGTCATCTGCCCATCCCTCGGGGTTGGTAAGGGAAAGGTCAACAACCATGCCGCGGTCGCCGTTAACGCCCGCTGCCTTTGCATAGGGGTCAACTGCTTCCTGAGTACCAACGGATGTGGTAACAGAATAGGTGAAGAATGTGCCGTGGCCTGCCTCAGCAGTGTAGGACCAAACGCCCTTGTCGCCGCGAGTCATATCAAGCTTCTTATCCTCGGCGGAATTAACGTTCTTGTCTCCGTCCTTGTAGAGGTTAAGAACTACCTTAGATGCGGTGGGAGCCCATACCTTGAAGGTGGTGGTGCCGTCACCGTTGATGGTAGCGCCGAGATCGGTGCCGTCATAGTGATAGTTTTCTGCAAACCAGTCGGTGTCGAAGATCTTGGTGGGAACTACGTTGTTCTCGCCGTAACCGTCGATATGGATGGTGTAATTTTTTGTGATATCAAGGTCAGCATCAACGGTGATTTTACCGGTATTGCTGCTCTTGTTAAGGTTGGTAACCTTGGTTACAGCGATTTCCTTATCGCCGTCCATAATCTTTACCTGACTAGCATTTGTAAGCTTGGTAGCGGGAGTTACATAATACTCGATAGTGTGTCTATCAATGATACCTGCGAGGTTGAACTTCTGAATTACTTGAAGAGTTTTTCCTCCGTCATTGCTGTGATACTGGTTAGCATCGTTTTTACCGCCTCTGAGGTAGATAAATGTATCTTCACCCTCGATTATTGCAAAGAGGTCATCCTCGCCACAGTCCTTGAGTGCATAACCCCAGGAGTTGCCACCGGGCTCGGTACAGTCCTTACGGGGAATGAAACCAACTTCTGTAACTGAGTCGGGAACGCTGAGAGTTACTCTGTATCCGTAGCTGCACTTTTCCCAGATATAGCCCTTACCGTCTCCGCCGTCGCCGTCCCACCATGCCCAAAGGTCACACTTGTTTGCATCCGCTCTGGTGTTGTTCCAGTAGAAGGTGATAAGGTTGTATCCATCCTTCTTTTCAGCGTAGCTTGCGTGCTCATTGAGAGTGTTGTCGACCTCGCCGTCGTTGTTTTCGCCGTTGCCGGTACCGGTATTTCTATCGGGATAGTATTTGTCCATATACTCGTCGCCGAGGTTCTCCTCGCCAACGATGCCCTCAAGGTATGCGCAGGAAGCGGTGCTAATGCAAATACCAAGAAGCATTACAAGTACAAGAACAAGAGATAATATACGCTTGGTCATGTTTTTGTTTCCTTTCATATCTAAATTTTTTAATAACAAATAAAATTATTTTGTTGCGCGCTTGTTGCGCACGGTCATCTCTCTGATCTTTTCGGTGAGAGATGCTGTTCTGTATCTCTTTGACAGACGCCAGTTCCAGTTGCCCTCTGCAACTGCAGGAGTGTTCATTCTACCCTCCTCGTTAGTGAGCTCAAGGTAATCCTGCATAGGGATTACAGCAAGATTTGCCTTGCTGGACATTGCAAGCTCAATAACGTCATATGTACGGCTCTGACCCTTTCTAGAAGGACACTCCTTCTTGAATCTTGCTTTAACTGCCGCCTCGGAGAGGTTCTTGATCCAGCTCTTGGTACAGTCCGCATCGTGAGATCCGGAATATACTACGCAGTTGGAATGGGGATATACTCTGGGAAGGTACTCAGCGTCGTCATCATAGAATGCGAACTGAAGGATCTTCATACCTGGGAAGCCGCAATCGTCAAGCAGCTCATGCACGTCGGGAGTGATAAATCCAAGATCCTCTGCAATAATCTTCGCCTTAGGGAAGTTTCTGGCAATAGTTCTGAAGAGAGCAATGCCGGGAGCACTGTCCCACTTGCCGCCTCTTGCGGTGGTCTCACCGTAAGGAATGTTGTAATATCCGGCGAAGCCTCTGAAGTGGTCTATGCGGAGAATGTCGTAGATCTTAAAGCTTTCCTGAACTCTCTTCTGCCACCAGGAGAAGCCGTCGGTTTCCATGAGATCCCAGTTGTAAATGGGGTTGCCCCAAAGCTGACCGTCGGGAGAAAATCCGTCGGGGGGACAGCCTGCAACAACTGTGGGGTTATAGTTTTCGTCAAGCAGGAACTGCTCGGGCGCCTGCCAAACGTCCATACTGTCGTGCGCTACGTAAATAGGCATATCACCAATAATGAGGATACCCTTGGAGTGAGCGTAGGAGAGAAGTGCCTGCCACTGGGCGGAGAACTCGTACTGAATCCACTCCCAGAATCCGCATTCGCCTGCAAAATCTGCTCTGTGAGCTCTTGCCTGCTTAATATCCTTGTGCTCGTCTGCCCATGATGTCCATACAGCGTGGTTATAGTGGGCCTTAAGCGCCATGAACAGAGAGTAGTCAGGAAGCCAGTGGGCGTTATTTTTTACATACTTCTTGTATGCGGGAGCCTTATCGCCGCCCTTTTCAAGAAATCTTGCATACGCCTTGCGGAGCAGAGCGTATCTGGTATTGAAGAGCCAACCGTAATCAACTCTTACGGTATCATGTCTGTTTTCCTTAAGCTCTTCCTTGGTGATCAGACCTGCCTTAACAAGAATGTCGAGATCTATAAAGTAGGGGTTGCCTGCTACTGCTGCGGGTGACTGATAGGGGCTGTCACCGTAGGAGGTAGGGTTAAGGGGTAAAACCTGCCAGCACTTTGTTTTTGTTTCGGAGAGGAAATCGACAAAATCGTATGCGTTTTTGCCAAACGAGCCGATTCCGTAGGCTGAAGGCAGAGAGCTGATAGGCATCAGAATGCCGCTCTTATGACTAAAGCCAAAGTTTTTTGTTGGATTGTTCATAATATTGATTTTCCTTTCCGCCATGTTTTGGCGTGTGCCGAATCCCATTCGACCTCATATCATTTTAGCATTCAAAAAGACGATTGTCAACATATTAGTCTTGTATAAAATAATATTTAAATATAAGTTTGTGAAAAGTAGACAAAAATAAATAATAAAAATTGGTGAAATAAAAATTGTTTCTTTTTTATGGATAAAATCGTTTTTTTATAAGAACACAACAAATAACAAACACCACGAAAAGTCAGCCTTAAAATATTTGCCTGTTTTTGTGCAATAAGAGTTCCCTAAAAAATATCATTGCTTTTTTTGTCGTTTTGTGATATAATATTTAAGTTAATGATATACTGGGTTAATATGGCCCTGAAAGGATGACAAATGTTTAAGAAGATAGCAGCTCTTATAGAAAAATATGAGAAGATAATAATTCACCGTCACAAAAATCCCGACGGTGACGCTCTCGGAAGCCAGATGGGACTTTACCATATAATAAAGGACACATATCCCGAGAAAATGGTGTATATGGTAGGTGATATGACGCCAAGATATGCCTTTATGCTTACACAGCCCATGGATGAAATCACTGACGATATTTACAGCGGAGCACTTGCTATAGTGCTTGATACATCTGCCAAGGCTCTTATTTCTGATGACAGATATACTCTTGCTGAGGCTACCGCAAGAATGGACCACCATCTTTTTGTTGAAAAAATATGCGATGAGGAGATAACAGCCACCTCTTACGAGAGCTGTGCCGGACTTGTTGCTGCTATGGCAGAGGCCTGTGGATTCACCGTTTCTCCCGTGGCTGCCAAGGCTCTTTACACCGGTATGATAACCGACTCCGGTCGCTTCAGATATGATTCCACCAGCGCAGAAACCTTCCGCGTGGCGTCCTTCCTTATGGAGCGTAAATTCAGCACTGCAGATATCTTCAGAAGCCTGTATGCCGACGAACTTTTCTTCATTCAGCTCAGAGCAAAATTCACACTTAAGATTCAGCTTGCCTCATCTAAGGTGGCATACATCTACACCGATAAGGCCGAGGCGGCAGAGCTCGGTGCAGACACCTTTACCATCTCCCGTGGCATGGTAAACGTTATGGGTGAGATCAAGGGCATTGAGAGCTGGGTCAACTTTACCGAGACCGAGGACGGAGTTCTTTGCGAGATCCGTTCCAACACACACAACATCAATCCCATTGCAGTAAAGCACGGCGGCGGCGGTCACCAGAAGGCCAGTGGCGCAACTCTTAAGGATAGAGATGAGGCTATGACCCTTCTTTCCGAGCTTATTGCACAGACCGAGGAGGTATAAAATGAATTACGAGATTAAAAAGCAGATACTTGACAAGATCAAGGAATACAACAGAATAATTATCTTCCGCCACAAGCGTCCCGACGGTGATGCCACCGGCTCTACCAAGGGTCTGCAGCGTATACTGAAGCTTACCTATCCCGAGAAGGAGATTCTCCTTCAGAATGCGGACTTTGCCGATTATATGGCATTCCTTGGCAAGGAGGATGCGCCTGTTGCAGATGAGGATTATGCATCTGCTCTCGGTATCGTTATTGACACCGGTACAATGGAGCGAATTTCCAATCAGAAGTTCTCGCTCTGCAAGGAAATCATCAAGATCGACCACCATATCAATATCGCGCCCTACGGCGATCCCATGTGGGTTGAGGAGGAGAGATCCTCTGCCTGTGAGATGATCGCAGATTTCTATGCCACCTTCAAGGACGAGCTTAAGATCGACAGTGAGGCGGCTACCTACATTTACTGCGGAATGGTTACCGACTCTGGCAGATTCAGATTCAGAGATGTGTCGGGTGAGACCATGCGCCTTGCAGGTATGCTTCTTGACATCGGTATTGATACCGATACTATGTATGCTAACCTTTATATGAAGGAATTCCATCTCTACAAGTTTGAGGCCTATGCTTACGGACAGATGCAGATCACTGAGAACGGTGTAGCATACCTCCACGTTACCAAGGAGATGCAGGAGATGTTCGGCCTGTCCCAGGAGGATGCAAGTGCATCGGTTTCGCTCATGGATTCTATCAAAGACAGCCTTATCTGGCTTGCGTTTATCGACAATGCTGACGGCTCTATCAGAGTTCGTCTGCGTTCCAGATTTGTTACCATCAACTGCATCGGTGAGAAGTACAGAGGCGGCGGCCATGCCTGCGCAGCAGGAGCAACAGTTTACTCTGTGGAGGAAATGAATCAGCTTATAGCTGATGCCGATGCAAGGCTTAAGGAATTTAAGGAAAATAACGAGGGCTGGTTATGAGAATTCTGATAACCAACGATGACGGCATTAATGCTCCCGGAATCGCCCTGCTTGCAGAGTGGGCGAGAACCAAGGGCGAGGTTACTGTTGTTGCACCCAAGGTAGAGCAGAGCGGAAAGAGTCATGCAATCGACTTTACCAGACCTATCGAGATTAAAAAGGTTGATCTTATGGAGGGGGTAAGGGCCTATTCTATGGACTCCACTCCTGCCGATTGTATCAGGTTTGCTGTGCTTGGTATGAATGAGAGATATGACCTTATTCTTTCGGGTATTAACCGTGGCTTTAATCTTGGCAAGGATATAGTTTATTCGGGCACTGCCGGTGCTATTTTCGAGGGTGGCAGGCTTGGTATTCCCGGCATTGCCTTCTCCACTGATCCCACTACTCTTGACGGCGCAAGAGCTCATCTTGACAGGGCCTATAATTTCATTATGGACAACAATCTTCTTGAGGAAAGTATGCTCTATAATGTAAATCTTCCCAATGATCACGGTAAGATCAGAATAACCAAGCAGGGTGGAATCTACTTCCATGATGAGTTCAGATATCTCGGTGACGATATCTGGGAGCAGACCGGTTATATCGTAAGCGAGAACGAGGGCGACTCCGAGCTTGATACGGATAGCGTGAGAGACGGATTTGTGTCAATAACTCCTCTTAATAGCGGAAGAACTAATTTTACCGCATACGATAAAATTAAGAATATTTGTAAATAATAATTGACAAAAACAAACAAAAAAGACGAAAATCACAGGATTTTCGTCTTTTTTTATTCGGAAAAATCAAGCGGCAAATGCGCTTTTGGGGACGTAATAATAAATCACTGTTATCACCTGTGCCCCGGTAAGAGATGCCCTTGCAACCTCTACATAAGGAGTGGGGTTGCAGTTGTACTTGCTGGAGATAACACCACCGCCGGTTATATTACCGAACATCTCGCCCCAACCACCGTAATAGTTAAGATATTCCTGAAAATCGTTGTAGTGGTTGTAGGTATAGAACACGTATCTCTCGTCGAGATCAATGATCTTGTTGCCATTTCTGTCTTTGGCAGAATATACGATTCTTGCCGCACCTCGCTCGATAGAATAGCCGTTGTTATAATCGGTAACAGGGTAATCCGGATCACAGTCGGTGCCGGTTGTTCCTATATCCATTTCGTAATATGTAAGATCGCCGCCGCAGCCGGAAATACGGGGAAGTGCAGGCTCGTAGGGATATTTTGATGTGCTTCCACTAAAAACGGTGTTGTTTACTCTGAGATATATGCCCCATGCGCTGGCGGTAGGCTTTGTTTTCTTAGATGCAGAGTGGTTTGCAGGTGGCTCGCCAAATGCGAATACATATGCTGCAACCTCTTCCAAAACAACGTAGGCGACGCCTCTGTAGATTTCCATAACGATCTCGCCGTATGCGTCTACAACGTAATACGTATTGCCGTCCTCGGAGAAAATGTAATCGCTGTTTCGGATGTATTTTCCGTCGGACGTAGGCTGATATGATGATATTGTAGGTGCTTGATCCTGCTCTGCAATGCTACCCGACATAAGGTTGTGCTTGGTTCTGTAATAGGCATCGTTGTAGCTTATAGCAGGGGTATAATTCTCATAAAATTCTGATTTATCTACGTTAATGTAGGGATCGGAGGTAATAGGATCATCTTCGTTAGGAATGATAATATCTTTTCCTGGGGTTACTTCGATTTCGGTGTCGGTATTATTTCCGTTGTTGCCTGTATTTGGCTGGGCGCCGGCCTCGACAACCGTGACAGTGACAGTATCATTTTTGCCGTCGAGGGTTGCCGTTACAACAGCCTGTCCTGTAGCAAGAGCTGCCACTTTTCCGTCGTTAACCGAAACACAGCCGTCGCTGGACGTCCAGACAACGTTGCCATCAAGGTCAGCACCTCGAACAATATTAAGGCTTCTTACCTCGCCTACCTTGAGTGTTATAGAGGAAACGCTGTTTATATAGAAGGTATTGTCGCTCTGACCTTGACCTTCACCTCCCGGGATTAAAGAGCAGGAAACAACGTTAAACAGCATTATCAACGTCAACAGTAATGCCGCCAATATTTTATTAAATGTTTTCATAAAAATCCTCATTTGCGCAAATTTCTACAATAACATTATATCACTTTCTTTTGGTATAATCAATAGACCGCCGCAAAACTTTACAATTTAATTATAAAATAAAATCACTATCACATAAAAGAAAACCGCACCCCGAGGGGTGCGGTCTTATAGTATGATCGGATCAAACCGACATTAACTAATTAGTTAGCAGAAGCGTAAACTACCTCGATAGCCATAACACGAACCTGCTTGCCGTCGCCACCGTTCTTAACAGAGTTAAGTACTACGGAAGAACCGGAAACAGATACGGTCTCGTTGCTGATATCAGCGTCGGAACCATCAACGCAAAGGAATGCGTAGGTACCGGTTTGAGTAGTAACCTTGATGGAAACAAGCTCATAACCAGCTGCAACAGAGATAGTAATAGTACCTGCGGGAGTATCGGTAGCATAGATACGGATATGGTCACCGTTGTATGCCTTACCGGTGTTAGAACCACCGTCAATCTTAACGGATACGTTGTCATCAAGATTGAAGCTCTGCTTAGTAGTGGAGCTGGTCCAACCAAGCTCGGTGATGAGCTCTGCCATAGTCTTGCTTGCGGTAATTGTGCCGGAAACTTCAACAGCGCCACATCTGTCGCATGTGCCGTTTACATAGTTGTGACCAAGAGCAGAACCGTTTGCAGCGCCACAAACCTTACAGGAAGCAGCGTTGAGACAGTCAGCAGCCTCATAGTCGGAGCAAACGTGCTTAGCATCGATAACGGTAGTACCGCCCTGTGCGATCTGAATAACATTGTTGTAGAGAGTAGCAGTACCGGTAACGGTAACCTGGTCGCCGATGCTAACCAAAGTACCGGTTCTGAAAACAAGAAGCTTGTTGCCGGCATCGTCCTTGATGTAGAAGGAAATGTTGTTGAACTGATCGCTCCATGCCTGGTAGATCTCGGAAACAGTACCCTTAACTACAACTGCAGTGCCCTCTGCGGAAGCAAGAACCTGAGGAATGGTCATAACACCGGTCTCGGTGCCTTCGTTACCCTCGTTACCCTCGTTGCCTTCGCCGCCTGCGGGAGGCTGGTAGTTAGGATCGGTTGCGCCACAAGAGCAAGAACCGTCTACAAAGTTGTGCTCGTGAGCAGGAGGAGTAACCTCGCCGCCCTCAGCGAGAACGAGTCTTGCAGGGAACTGAGTGCCGGAAGTAATCTGGCTCTTGTAGTATGTACCGGAAAGGCTGATGGTGTTATAAGTATCATAAGTGCCGAAGAAGAATGTATCGCTCTTGCCCTCAAGCTCTGCATTTGCTTCAAGGATACCAAGATTTGCATCGTATGTCCATACACAGTTGGGGGTAGCCTCAAGTGCAAGACGGCAACGAATGTACTGATTATCCTTGATGTAAGGAGCGGTGTTAACATAGTTCTTAGCACCGTCGATCATAACGTAGATGCGGTAACCGCCATCTACAGCTTCAAAGTAAATCTCAACAGCAGCATTTTTATCCTCGGTAGTAAGGAAACGACCGTCGCTTGTTTTGCCGTTGAAGTAAAGAGTCTTGTTAAGGTTTACCTGCTCAAGGTAGAGAAGGTATGCCTTGCCCTCTTCGGGAGCAGTGTAGGTAGGAGTCTCGCCTGCAGGAGGAGTAACCTCGCCGCCGCCTTCACCGGGATTCTCAACCTCACCGGTGTAAACCTCGATCTTCTCAATACGAACCTGAGAAGTAAGAGTGGTGGACTGGAATACGTCGGTAGCTGCTGCGAAGGTGATAGTAAGAACGTCGTTCGCACGAGAGAAGGTAGCACCCTCAACGGTCATACCGTCGAAGCCTGTCATGTAGGTCTTAGTTCCGTCGGGAGAGTAGTCGTCAAAGGTAATAACGATCTTGGTCATACCGGGATACTCGATCTTAACGGTAGAACCTGCATATGCTCTTTGAGCATAGGAAGCCTGAACTGTAAGAGCGGAGGTGCTGGATGCCTTGTCGTTAGTAAAGGTAATGCCGTTTGCTGCAAATACGTTCTGCTCGCCGGAGCCGCTAACGAGGTTAGCATTGCCCATGAGGTCGAGAAGTGCGTAATCACCGGTAGAAGGAGTGCCGCCAAGGTTCTCGCCGTTGATAGCAACGATCCAGCCGTTCTTAATCTGAGGAGCATTGTACATACCAATGATACCGTAGATGGTAATGGTGTCACCAACCTGAGGCTTGGTTTCCATAGCATCGAATCTGTTTGCGCCGGTAGCATCGTAAGAGCCGTAAATGGAAATGGTGTTGCCGTTAGCATCCTTAATATCCATGTTGCCGTAAACATCGCTGGTGATCTTAACGATCTCACCGGTTACATAGTACTTGCCGGTGGTGTAGCTATCCTTAGTGAAGAGCTTACCAACAGCGATAGCCTCTTCGATAGTAAGGGTAGAGTTAGCGACAGGAAGCTGAGGACCTTCCTTTTCGGGGTCGGGAGAAAGCTTGTTAGCTTCCTCAGCGGTTATGAACTGAAGTACGAACTGGGTAGAACCGATGGTATCTACGCTGAAGAAGGTACCCTCGGAAAGAGAAATGGTGGTAAAGCTGTTGTAAGTACCTACGCCGTAAACGGTACCATTAATGGTAGTGGTCCATACGCCACCCATATCTCTGTCGTAGGTAAATACAGTGCCCTCCTCGGTAGAGAAGCCAATATACTTGGAAATCTTGCCGTCGCTCTCGGTTGTCTTTGCGTAAACATAGGTCTTTACGCCATCAACGAGAGTGTACCACTTGTAACCGCCGTCAGCCTTCTCAACGAAGAACTCTACAGCTGCCTTGGGATCAAGTGTGGTGTTGATGAACTTGTTCTCGTTGTTCTGGGTGGTATTAAGAGCATAGAATCTCTGGCCCTTGTTACCCTGAAGAAGGAACATCTTGTATGCAACTCCCTCAACAAGCTCGTTAACAACAGCCTCGTTGTTAACTACAAGCATCTTGAAGGTGTAGGACTTCTGCTCGGTGTTACCCTTAGCATCGGAAATGGTTGCAGTAAGAGTGTAGGTGAACTCCTCGGTATTAACGTCGGGGAGATCTACGGTGTAGAATCCAGCCTTGGTGCTCTCTCTGATAACAACCTTGTCGTTATCGGAGGTCCAGGTTACGGGATACTTAACGCCGTCTACAACAACCTGTGCTACAACGTCGAAGTCAACAGAAGTAGCTTCGCTTTTATCCTTGTAAATGCCGTGAAGAAGGACTGCAGCATCGGTAAGGCCCTGATCAGCGCCACCGAGACCGAACCAACCCTTAACGGTATCAACTGCACCGTTAATTGCTGCACAGCCGGTAAGAACTGTGAAGCAGAGGAGTGCCACAAGGACAAGTGAAAGAATTTTTTTCATTTTCGTTCTCCTTATATTTAATTTTTTTAGGATCAAATTGGGTGAATATAATTAGTGAACAATGATATTACTAGCATAGAACACCTTAATCTGGTATGTTCCGTTGCCGGTATCGTTGAGATCGAAGTAATCGATATGGCCGTAAACGTCGATTGTCTCATTAAGGTAAACCTGATCTCTGATAACGTTGCCGTTCTCATCCTTCAGAACCTCGGTTCTAATAGAAATCTCGTTTCCGTCCTTATCTACACAGGTAAGGGTCATCGCGCCTGCGCTGTTACCACTGGAGGTGGTATAAACTTTTTTAACGTAAAGGTCCTTCATGGAAATAGAAGTAGAAACCGATACTACGTTAAAGGGCTTGGAAACAACCTCGTCATTAACAAGGATGTTTACGTTGCTGTTGAATTCCTTAGCGGTCTTTTCGGTGTAAGGAATCTCGTTGCCTCTGCTGATGAGAGTAGAGTTTGCGGGATCTTCAGGCTTATATCGGTTATACTTAAGGTCGGTAACCTGCCATGTGCCATGGAAGTTACTAACTACACCTACGATACGAACTCTGTTACCTACAACAAGGATGTTGAGAAGAGTGTTATCATAACCGTCAAAGATCTGAATACCGTAATAAATGCCGTCCTCGGCATCATATTCCTCAACGTATGCGGTACCGTCGTCATAGAAGGTTACAACACCCTCAAATGCAACTCTCTTACCGTCATATTCGTTTGCGTTGAGACGAAGCTCCTTAAGGGTGATGGACTCTGCCTCACCGTAGGGGAACTCGGGGTCAAGCTTCTGGGAGAATACGTAGAGATCCTCGATTGTAGCCTGGTTAACTGCAGCGATTGCAGTCTCGCCATAGCGGGTTTCCAAGGGACTGGAGCCCATTGCAAGGCCTTCCTGAAGAAGCTCGATGTTAAGGTTGCGATACTCTGCGCCCTCGGTGGGCTGATACCATACGAAAACAAGAATTCTGCCGTTGCCGTCATAATTCCAGCTTGCGTCGTTGGATTCAATGATAATGGAATGTGCGTTTTCCAGCTTTTCCTTAGTAAATCTGGAAGCAGCTCTGCCCCATTCCTCAATCTTACCGGTAGACTCGGGGGTGTTAACTGCAAGATATCTTGCCTTAACATATCCCTCTGCGGAAAGATTGCTGGGAGCATTAAAGTGGGTGGTATCTCCGTCGATGTGCATCTTCATGGTAACCTTCTGCTTGAGCGTCTCGGAGTTCATGTCAAGCTTAAGCTGGCTTACATAATCTACGTGCTCATGCTGGTTTTCATCGCCCTCAGGAGGGTTGTCCTTGCCTGTGAGCTTGTTGATAAGCTCACAGGATGCAAGACAACCAATGGTGATGCACAGAAGGAGAAGCAGTGAAATCAATCTTGAAAATATGTTCTTCATAGCTTCACTTTCTTTTAATAAAGTTTGTAAGATTTAGTTAACCTTTAGAACTAAATTACTGACCGATCTGGTACTTACACTCAGCAACGCAGTCGGAGAATGCCTTGTTGATTGCTGCGTCAAGACCGTCGTTAGAGGCGATAACGAAGCACTGCTGTACAAGGTAACCAACCTGGATACGTGCTACAGAGGAACCGTTGAATGCGGGAGAGGTGTAGCAGTTCTCAGCCTGCTCGATAGCAACTCTTACTGCATATGCGGTAATGTACTTGGTAAGGTTTTCCTTGCCGGTAGCGGGATCGATTGCAGAAAGGAACTCCTGGTAAAGGGGATCGTTCTGAACGGACTTCATTACAGGAACGTAACCGTTGCTCTCGGATACTCTTGCCTGATACTGAACGTTGGTGGTAAGGAACTTAGCGAAGAGCCAGGATGCAAGAACCTCCTGAGCGTTATCCTTCTTGAATACGCAGAGAGAGGGACCCTGAGAAATAACCTTGGGAGCGCTGGTGTTAACCTGAGGAATAGGAGCGATACCTACCTCGAAGTCATAGCCGTTTGCGTTAGCTGCATTGGTTGCAGGACGCTGGTAGGTTGCACCACCGGTAGAACCGATACACATGTAGCAACGAGTACCCTTAGCAGCCTCACTACCCTCAGTAGCTCTGGAGGAGTTACCGGTGAAGAGGTCGGAGGTGTAACCGCCGGAAAGCTCCTTGGTGGTTACAAGCTTGTTCTGATACCACTCTCTGAACTCCTTAATGAAGCTCTTGTTGGTATCGTTATCAAAGAGGAAGTTGTCACCGGTTGCGGAGGTGTAGGGAGAACCGTACTGCTCGCACATGGTGATGAACCAGTTGGACTCGGAGTCGTAGCCGAGAGGAATGCAGTTGGGATCCCAAGCCTTAAGCTTGATGCATGCAGCCTCAACCTCTTCCCAAGTGGTGGGAGGAGCTACGTTGCCGTCTGCATCAACAACGCCTGCAGCCTTAAGAGCGTCAACATTGTAGTAAAGAACCTCGGTAGACTTAGCGAGAGCTACAGAATACATCTTGCCATCGCCGTAGGAGAGACCCTCTGCATAGTATGCGGAGATGAAGTCGTTAAGCTGATCCTGGGTGTAACCGATGGTCTCCTCGGTTTCGCCGTTTGCGTGCTTTTCAACGATAGTGCTGTTAACGAAAACGTCAAGGCTCTGAACTGCGCCTGCTACGTTGTAGGTTGCAACGTGGTCGGGATAGCAGTATGCAAGGATGGGCTGGTTACCAGCGGTGATCTCGGTGCTGATCTGTGCAAGAAGAGCGTCGTAATCGCCGTAGGACTTGTGCTCAACAGTGATGTTGGGATAGAGCTTGTTGAACTCGCCGATTGCATCGGTGAGAATAGAGGTAAGCGCCGCACCCATGGTGTGGTAGAAGGTAATAGTTACCGCGCTGCCGTCGTATCCGCCCTCAGGCATAACGAAGTCCTTTGCAGTCTTTTTGCCAAAATCACAACCGGTAAGGGTTGCCATCATTCCGGTTACAAGAACTGCGATGAGGAGAATTGATGCGATGATTCTTTTCATGTTTTTCATCCTTTTCTTTTTTTATTTTTATTAATAGTATGCCACTCGGCACACAGATTAACCCTTAATACCACTTCTCGATACACCCTTCATAATGTACTTACGAAGGAAGATGAATACGAGGAAGAGGGGGAGAGATACGAGGGCGACAGCCGCCATCTGTACGGGAATATCGGTGTTACCAGATGCGTCGGTGAAGGCGGTACGCAGACCGTTTGTAATAAGTCGGTGCGCATCGTCGTTTGCAACGAGTCTGGGCCACATATAGGAGTTCCATGCACCCATCATCTTAAGGATGGTGATGGAGATAAGGTTGGGAAGGGAAAGGGGAATCATTACCTTCCAGAGGTACTTAAGGTCTTTGGTTCCGTCAACCTTTGCCGCAAGATACAGCTCGTTGGGGATCTGTAAGAAGTTCTGGCGAAGGAGGTAGATGTAGAATACACTTACCAGGAAGGGGACGATAAGTACTGTAAAGGTTTCCATCCAGCCGAAAGCGTTAACCGTCTGATAGTTGGTGATGGTGAACAGCTCGCCGGGGATCATCATGGTTGCAAGCAGGAATGCGAAGAGCGCGTTCTTGCCCTTGAACTCAAGACGCGCAAATGCAAACGCCGAGAGAACGGTGATAACCAGAGAAAGGATAGTGGAAACAATACCTACGTAAACCGTGTTGAGGAAGAGTCTGCCAAGCAGCAGGTCTCTGTTCTGGAATACCTCAATGTAGTTCTTGTAGTCAATAACCTTAGGGAAGAGCGTAGGAATACTACGACGGTACTCGCTAAGCTCCTTAAGAGAGGAAATTATCATCCAGTAGAAGGGGAAGATAATTATAAGAGCCATTATTGAGAGGAAGGTATAGGTAAGAACCTTTGCGCAGATTCCGATAACCTTCTGCTGTGCAGTAACCTGCTGAAGGTCTCTCTGTTGCATAACTTTGGTTTCAGACATTTCGCCACCTCCTTAATAATGGGTCTTTTTGTTGCTGACGTAGAGGTTAATCATAGTAACAACAAAAATGATACCGAACAGGATAAGAGCAGCTGCAGAAGCAGTACCCTCCTGCTTACCGATAGCACGGTAGATAAATCCTACCATAGTATCAAGCGCATATGCGTTTCCTACCGGGCCCATACCCTCGCCGAATACGCCGACGATAGAGGAGTATTCCTTGAAGCCGCCGATAAAGCCGGTGATAACTACGTATGCGATCATGGGGGAGAGAAGCGGAACGGTAATTCTTGCGAACACTCTTGCTCTGCTTGTTCCGTCAACCTTTGCAGCATCGTAGTACTGCTTGTTAACAGACTGAAGACCGCCGAGAAGGATAAGGATCTTGAAGGGGAGCGCATTCCACACGATGTACACTACCATTACGGTGAAGTTAGCCCAGGATGCTGTACCGTCGGGGTTAGCAGAGCCTGCGTTCATCCAGTTGATGTACGATCCTTCTCCAAAGAAGAACTCAATAACGTTGTTTACGATACCAACAGAGTCGGGACGCGCGTTACCACCGATGATCATGTTGAACATTGCGGCGAATACCATGCCTATCGCGATGGAGTTGGTTACGTAGGGAAGGAAGAAGATTGTCTGAAGCGCTCTGGAGAAGAGCTTGATAGAGTTCAGACAAACTGCAATAAGAAGTGCGAGGAAGGTGGAGATCGGCACTGTCAGCACAGTAAGAAGAACTGTGTTCTTAAGACAGGTAATGAAACCGGGGTACTTAATTACTCTGATAAAGTTGCCAAATCCAAACTGGAATGTTGCGCCGTTGATCTCGGTCATTGTGGTATAGCCCTCGAGAAGAGACATTCTTACGGTGTTGAAGATGGGCCATACGGTGAAGATGAGAAGCAGAACGATTGCGGGAGAAAGGTAAATCCAACCCTTCCACTGGTCGAACTTAATTTTCTTGGCAAACGCATCAAGCTTTTTGCTTACCTCGTACCAATAATACTTTTTAGTTGCAACCGATTCGTTAGCCATAATTTACACCTCGAAGTAAATTCTTTCTTCGGTTTCCTTGTCGAAGATAAATACCTTGTGAGGCTTAAGAGAATAGCTAACCTCGGTAGCTGTAGCATCTACGTTAGAATCAGCGTTGATGATAGAGCGAACAACGGGATTGATAGACTTTTCGTTTGTAGAAACGATGCTTACGTCGCGGCCCATTACCTCGATACCGCTGATGTTACAGGTAAGAGGTCCGTTCTTGTCGAGAACAAAGCCCTCGGGACGGATACCTACGAACACCTCGCGGTTGTCAACGCCGGGAACGTCGAGAACTGCGCTGTCACCAATGTAAAGCTTGCCGTTGGTTACAGAACCCTCGAATACGTTGATAGGAGGAGTACCAAGGAACTTAGCAACGAAAAGGTTTACGGGATTGTCGTAAACTTCCTGAGGCTTGCCTACCTGCTGAACCACGCCGAGCTTCATAACAACGATCATATCGGAAATGGACATAGCCTCTTCCTGGTCGTGGGTTACGAATACAGTGGTAATCTTTGTTTCTCTCTGGATTCTTCTGATCTCCTCACGGGTCTGAAGACGAAGACGTGCGTCAAGGTTGGAGAGGGGCTCGTCGAGAAGAAGAACTCTGGGCATCTTAACAAGCGCTCTTGCGATAGCAACTCTCTGCTGCTGACCACCGGAAAGCTCGCTGGGCTTTCTTTCCATAAGCTCGTCGATCTGTACAAGTCTTGCCGCCTCGTATGCTCTTTCAAGCATAGCCTCCTTTGTCATCTTGTCAGGACCCTTAAGGTTCTGAAGGGGGAACAGGATGTTCTGCTTTACCGTCATGTGAGGATAGAGCGCATAGTTCTGGAATACCAGACCAACGCCTCTGCTCTCAGCAGGTAAATTAGTTACATCGTCTTCTCCGAAGAGAATTTTTCCGCCGGAGGGCTGCTGAAGACCACTGATCATATAAAGAGTAGTGGACTTACCGCATCCGGAAGGTCCGAGAAGACCTACAAGCTGGCCATCGGGAATAGTAAAGGTAAAATCGTTTACCGTTACGGTATCCTTAGGGTTCTTCTTGTCTCTGCCGGGGAAGATTTTGGTGAGATTTTGCAATTCGACTTTCATATATCTTCCTTTCTTTAAGAAAAAATAAATATCGTAACCTTGTGGGATTAACGCCTATGAATGGTGGGCAATACATCTTGCCTGTAAGTATCGCTTAATACTGTGCCTTATCAACAGCCTCTGCGTGTACCTTCTGCTTGTACTCAAGCACAGCCTCGGGTGTTTCAAAGATCATCTGGCTGCTCAGATCAACCGTTACGGTGTGAGCCAGCATATCGTGAATGGGGGAGTTGGTATGGCTTGCTATCATCATAATAATGTTAGAGCCTAAAACCAGCAGGATAATAACGGGACCCATAAACCCTACCGTTCCGAAGAACATAAGAATAAGCATCATGATAGGAATCATGGTTTCTATAGTATATTTACCGAGTATATTTCTTGCAAAGAGGAAGGTGCCGTTGATCCTGACGTGATCAAGACGCATAACGGCAACTCCGAAGATCTTCTTCCCGAGAGTTTGTCCATTCTTCAAAAGCATGGGAACAACAAACTCCAGAATCATAAATGCCAGCAGAATACCGATTGACACGGTTATGATCGTAAGCTGGAAGATCATAGTGATGAGGTAGTTCGCCTCTGCATCGCTTGCAAAGTCCTCGTACGCTACCTCGAGAAGATTTTTTTGCTCTTCGGTAAGCTCTTTGATGTTGCCGTTCTCGTCGGTCTCGGCTTCGTAGTCGAAGTCAACGCCGTGCTTGGTCTCAAAGAACTCTTGTCTTGCGGTAAGCTGATCGCTATAGCTGTCAAAGCCGACAATCTGCATCAGCAGAAAAATAAATCCAACAGCACATATTCCAAGAATAATAAAATCAAATAATGCGGCGGAGGCGCGCTTCCATATATCCGCCTTCTGTAAATCGTAAATCATCTTATTTCCTTTATACTTTGTGTAGTCGTGCCGGGGCTTTATGGTACAAAGCCTATTAAATCCATAAAACACGCACGTATAATATAAAACATATTCATCCAGATATATTGTAACACATTGAATCATTAAAATCAACTATCATTTTTTTAAAAAATTATCTAAATTTGATGTAAAGTTTTGGATAAAATGCACAAATAAAGTAAAAATATGTAAAAAGCACGAAAAAAAGGAAATAATTACAAAAACAAAACGGAAAATTGTAGAAATTGTAAAATGTAAAAATTGCTTAAAATTCAATTATGAGAATGAGAGTAGTTGAGCAAAAAACAAAACAGCGAATCCGCCTTCCACCATCCTACAAGTGACAAAATGCAACAATAATGTAAAGTCTGATTGTCAAAACACAGGGTAAAACAACAAAAATCATCTTGAATGGCTATTCTGAGACGGACAAAATAATGAAAAAACAAGAGCTTATTACTTTTTGTTTTTTATCAACTGGTATATATCTTCAATCTGTCGAATTGATAATCTATATAGTTATCTTTACTAAATTTGTACTAATTTTTTTGTGAAGAATGTTTCATTGATTTTTGTTCATTAAAATGGTACAATCTATAATGAGCACAACCAAATATATTGCCTATTTACGGCAGAATGGAGAAGTTATGATAAAAACAACCAAGATTATTTGCTTGATGATCGTCATCGCCATGATCGCCTCTGTTTTTACGGGGTGCCAGCTGATCGACAAGCTTTTTGGTGATAAACCTGATGGCGGAACCGATAACGGTGAAAATACCGATAACGGTGATAATACCGGAAACAATGGAAATACAGGAAACAATGGCTATAATGACGATCCGTGGATGGATGCTGTCAGCCTTAGCTCTGACAGTCTTTACGTAAACAAGGTTGAAAACTTGCCCGATAACTTCATTATGGGTATGGATGCCTCCTGTGTTCCCTCACTTGAGGCCAGCGGCGTGAAGTACTATGATTACGACGGAACAGAAAAGGACGTTTACCAGATCCTTGCTGAAAACGGCGTTAACTACATAAGAGTAAGAATCTGGAACGATCCCTTTGACAAGGACGGCAACGGATATGGCGGCGGAAACTGTGATATCGAGAACGCTATCGAGGTTGGTAAGCGTGCTACCAAGTACGGTATGCGTCTGCTTGTTAACTTCCACTACTCCGACTTCTGGGCTGACCCTGCCAAGCAGATGGTTCCCAAGGCATGGAAGGGAATGTCTTCTACTCAGATGTCCGAGGCACTTTACGAATATACAAAAGACTCTCTTCAGAAGCTTGTTGATGCCGGTATTGATGTTGGAATGGTTCAGATCGGCAACGAAACTAATGGATATCTGTGTGGCTTTAAGGGATGGAACGATATTGTTAAGCTCATGAGTGCCGGATCAAAGGCTACTCGCGAGATATGTCCCGATGCGCTTGTTGCAGTTCACTTTACTAATCCTGAAAAGATTAGTAACTTTAAAAATTACGCATATCAACTTGCTGCGCAGCAGGTTGATTACGATGTATTTGCTACATCCTATTATCCTGCGTGGCACGGTACTCTTGATAATCTTGCTACAGTCTTGAACAATGTTGCTGATACCTATGGCAAAATGACTATGATTGCTGAAACTGCGTATGTAAACACCTTTGATGATACAGACTTCTTTGGCAATGGAGGTACTGACGGTGTCAAGGCATATCCATTCAGTGAGCAAGGACAGGCAAATCATATCAGAACTCTCACCGATACCGCAGTTAATAAAATGAATAACTGTATAGGAATTTTCTATTGGGAAGGAACATGGATTTCTGTTGGTGGAAGCAGCTGGAATGAAAACAAAGTCATTTGGGAAAAGTACGGATCGGGATGGGCAAGCTCTTATTCCAAGGAGTACGATCCTAAAGATGCAGGCCTTTATTACGGAGGCTGTTCTGTAGATAATCAGGCATTTTTCGATAAGGATGGCAAGGTTCGTGAGTCGCTTAAGGTGTTTGGACTTGTACGAACCGGGAATATTGTGGAAAATAAGGCTGATGCTATTGAGGATGTTCATCTTATGATTGACCTTAACGGCGACATCGTTCTCCCCGATAAGGTTAATGCGATTATGCTGGATAACTCAAAGTATGAGGTGGATGTGGAATGGCATAACGTTGATTACGAGGCAATGAAGAGCGGTGGCGTAGCAAAGTACGAGATTAAAGGCACTGCCGCCGGTATGCCCGCTGTTTGTTATGTTTCCATGGTAGAATATAACTTCCTTAAGAACTGGAGCTTCGAGGAGGATGAGAATAAAGCTGAGCAGCCTGCAGATTGGGTTGCAAATGCTATTAAAAAATTCGATGAGCATTATGTAGAAAGTAATGTTAACAACAGTCTTACCGGTAATAACAATTATCATTTCTGGGGTGCCGGAACTAACAAGGTTGAGTTTACTGTTGAACAGCAGGTTACCGGGCTCAAGAGCGGTAAGTACAAGTTCTCCATTTCTACGATGGGCGGTGATTGTGGAGAATACGATGCATATGCTTATATTAAGATTAACGGTCAAATAATATCCAAATCAGAGGCAACCTTTACCGAGTGGAAGGAATGGCATGCAACAGATTTCATTTACTTCGACTATAACGAGGGCGATGTTTTGGTAGTAGGTATTTATGTTAATTGTGTCGGATCGGGCAATGGCGCATGGGGAAATATTGATGATGCTATGCTCAATTCTGTGGGTGAATAAGTCTATTTTATATGATAAACAAAAGAAACAGCTTAACAGCTTTGCTGCTGTTGTTTATAATCGTTTTATCGACTTTTTTGACATCCTGTCAGTTTTTTGGCGATAATCAAAATAATGATTTGGAGGGTGAGGATGATATTCCTCACCTTCCCGTTGCAGATTCGATAGACGATAATTACAGAACATTTTATCAAATTTTTGTAGGATCTTTTTCAGATAGTAACGGTGACGGAATCGGTGATATACGGGGAATAATAAACCGTATGGATTATCTTAACGACGGAGATGTTTCGTCAGGTAATGACCTGGGAATTCAGGGAATATGGCTTTCTCCAATTTTTTCTTCACCCTCGTATCATAAGTACGATGCAACAGATTATTACGAGATAGACGCAAGATTTGGTACTTATGAAGATCTGAAAGATCTCATCAAAATTTGTGACGAACGTAATGTAAAACTTATCCTCGACTTGGTTATTAACCACACATCTAATCGCAATGAATGGTTTTTAAATTTCAAAGAGGCGCGTAAAAACGGCGATACCGAAAATAAATATTATGATTATTACTCCTGTGTTACTACATCGGAGAAGGTAGGTGGCATAACTTATTCCAAGGTTAGCTCCACGGATTTTTGGTATGAGTGTAACTTTTCCACAGAGATGCCTGAGCTTAATTTCGAAAATTCTGTGGTGAGAGAGGACATGCTGGCGCTGGCAAAACATTATCTTGATCTCGGCATTGACGGATTCAGATTTGACGCGGTAAAGTATATTTATTTCAACGACACCGCTAAAAATGTTGATTTTTGGAAATGGTATATGAGCGAGCTTATCGAATATAAGCCTGATATATACTGTGTCGGTGAGTGTTGGTCGGGAGAAGCCGAGATACTTCAATATTACGATGCTATGAACTGCTTCAACTTTGGCATTTCCGGTGCAGAGGGTATAGTGGCAAGCACGGCAAAGGGTGCAAAAATATCCACATTTCTGAACTACATAGAGCGGTACCAGGACAAGGTGCATGCGGCAAATCCAAACGGAATACCAATGCCTTTCTTATCCAACCACGATATGGATAGAATAGGTGGAGCATTTATTTTGCCTGATAATATGCGCATGGCCGCTAATCTTTATCTTCTTTCTCCCGGCTCGCCCTTTATTTACTACGGTGAGGAGATTGGCATTAAGGGTTCCAGAGGAAGCGCTCATACCGATGCTAACCGCAGACTTGCTATGCTGTGGGGTGATGGGGATACCGTAAAAAATCCCGAGGGATCGACATATAACGAAAAATATCAGATCACGACCACCGTTAAATCGCAACTTGAGGATGAAAGCAGCCTTCTTATTCACTACGGCAAGCTTATCAACATTCGAAATAAATACGCAGCTATTGCACGTGGAGACTATAATGCCGTAACCAGCGATAATAATAAGTTCGGCGGATTTTACATCGAATATCAGAGTGATATTCTCGGCCTGTTCCACAACACCTCAGATAGCGAGATCACTATCAACATTTCGGAGTGCAGCGGACTTGACGGACATAGCTTCACAGAGATTTGCGAGGCCCTCGGAGGTGAAGCAAAGCTTAAGGGTGACACCCTTACTATTGCGGCTTATACTAGCGTAATTCTCAAGTAAAAGTAAACTAAACCTAACATTTTGGCGGTAAATTACATGGAAAACAAATTTGTTGTTAATATTATTCACCGTCCCGAGCTGTCGCCTGAGTATGCCGAAAAGGCACTCGGAGGCGCAAAGGGAGTGCGTGATGAGTCGCTGGATATTTTCAGATTCCAGCAGGATGCGGCTCATAAATACGGTCTTAAAACTACTATTCAGATCACCTATGCCTCACTCTTCTCCGACGTGATTATCGAGCTCGCAAAGGAGGAGCATGAGAAGTACGGCGACGAGATAGGACTGTCCCTGCTCGGCCTTCCTTGTCCCGAATTCAAGGCTAAGTATAAGACTGAGGACTTCTGCATCTGGATGTTTGATGAGGAGACCAAAAAAGAGATAATTGACGATGTTTTCGGCAAATTTTATGAGAAATTCGGATTCTATCCCGAGTCAACGAGTAGCTATTTCCTTGATGCCTTTACTATTAACTATATTAAGGAAAAATATCCCAGTGTAAAGTGCGCTGTTGCCACCTGCTGGGAGGAGGGTCCCAAGGCCTTCCATACCTGCAACAACTCCTGGTATACCTTTATGGATGGCGGCCCCTGGAATCCCTGGATTCCCTCGAAGGTGAACTCTCACTGTCCTGCCTCCGATGCCGATGACGACTGCGGAATCGTTGCCATTCCTCATCTTTCCCGTGACCTGATGGCCTGCTTTGACGGCAACGGCTCTAATTTTGGCACTCACCCTCAGAACGTGCTTAGAGGAATGATCTACTATACCGATGAGGGCGAATATGAGTATCCCTACCTTTATAATTTGATCGATCAGTACCGTCATCTGGCAAAATACAATGACGGATACAGCTATAATATGATGTTCGTCGGTCCCGGCTGGCTTAATAAAATGGGACGCTGGGAAGCCCCCTACGAGCTTCTTGCAAAGTCCTATGATGACGGCATGAAGTACTATGGAAAGCTTAAGGCTGAGGGTAAGCTTATAGATATGACTATGAGCGAATTTGCCGACTATTATCGCTCCTGCCACAAGGATTATAACAGAGGTGAATGCGCTCTCTGGAAGGATATACTTTACGGCAGCCGTAAGGAATATTTCTGGTACGCAGACCCTGCTATGAGAACCTGTCTTGACTTCAATCAGGGCGGTGCAATGATCGACCTGCGTCCTTATATTGCAAGAATACCTCAGCAGACCGGTATCGGGACCGAGAATGTTTATGATGCATCTCACCCTTACCTTATACAGATTAATTACCGTGCAGGCTACTTTACCCACTATGCCGGTGCAGGAACTATCAAATCCTGTAAGGTAAGCGCAAGGGGGCAGACCGCTGATCTTTGCCTCACCAGAACTATGGCGAAATACGAGCGAATCGAGGGCGGAGTAAAACTTATTACAGACCCCGTTACACTGAATCTGGGCGGACTTGAGGTTGTTGTTCAGTCTGCATTCACTATTCCCGAGGGCTCGGGCAGGGTGATTACCGAGCGTAATATTCTTAACGATCTCGGTGGCGAGAGCGTAACCTTTACCGAATACTTTACCGGCGGGTTCGGTACTACCGAATATCAGGCCGATATGTCTAACCTTACCCTTGGCGTTGACGGTGAGGAGATGAGCTTCTCCTATCATGGCAGAAAGATTGCCAAGGATAGTGCTGAGGTAGCGCATGTCAGAATTCCCGAGGTTTCCACCCTCGTTTCTATGGGTGGCGAGGGTGTCAGCGCTTTGGTGGAGGAGGGTATAGCCTTTTCTCCCGTATATCACCTCGAGGTGAGCAAGACAGTAAGTGAAGGAGGAATAAAAACATGGCTCAGTCTACAAAAGGCAAACTGAATTTCCGTTGTCCCTCCTGCTTTATGAGGGATATTGATATTGATATGTTCTTCGACGGCGAGGCAAAGGAATATTACTGCCTTCGCTGCGGCTTTACCGGCTGCGAGGAGGACGTGCTTCGCCTTAATGAAATGGCGAGATACCGTTACCGTGCAATGAAAAAGAGGGTTGTTGACTTCGGTGAGGACAACGAGCCCCCGATATTCAAGGACCACAGAGGTGGCGAGCAATGATTTTAGGTATTGATGTTTCAACCCACCTTGAGGAGCTTCAGCACGGCGCAAAATATTACCGCGGCGAGGCGGAGATAGATCCTCTTGACGCCTTCCGAGCAAACGGTGTGGAATATATGCGTATCCGTATTTGGAACGATCCGAAGAGCGAGAGCGGTGAGCCATATCTTGCAGGAAACTGTGATATTGACAACTACGTTAAGCTCGGAAATCTTGCTAAAAGCAAGGGGTATAAGCTTCTGATGGATCTTCATTACAGTGATTTCTGGGCAGATCCCGGCAAGCAGATGATTCCCAAGGCATGGGTGAATTACGGCATTGACGAGATGACAGATGCGGTCTATTCCTTTACCAAGGAGTGTCTTGAAACGGCGGTAAAGGAGGGCGTAGCACCCGATATGATACAGGTCGGCAATGAGATAACCAACGGTATCCTCTGGCCGATCGGCAAGCTTGAGATCGACGGCAAGAGGGGGAATTATGACAACTTCTGCCGACTTATCGGCGCAGGCTGCCGCGCCTGCCGTGAGATTCTTCCCGAGGCTGAGATCATGCTTCACCTTGAACGCAGTAACGATAAGGCTGTGTATCAGGAATTCTATACCGAAATGGACTCCCACGGTATAGATTATGATATTATCGGCGCATCCTATTATCCCTATTGGCACGGCACTCCCGATCAGCTTATGGAGAATCTTAACGCATGTAAGAGATTCGGTAAGAAGATCGTAGTGGCCGAGCTCGGTTACGGATTTACCGATAAGGGCTACGTTATAGGCGGTGAGGAGCGCAGGTTGGTTATTGATGCCGAGCGTGCTGTCGTTCCCGGTGTTACCGATAAATATCCTCTTACCCCCGATGGACAGGCGGAGTATATCAAGCACTTTATGTCTGTCGTTCGTGATAACGATATAGACGGTGTGTTTTATTGGGAACCCCTTTGGCTTCCCGGCGAGGGAATCTGCTGGGCAAGCGAGGCCGGACAGGCTTATATTCACGAGGAGGGAAAATCCACATCTAATGAGTGGGCAAATCAGTGCCTGTTCGATTATGAGGGCAGGCTTTTACCTGCATTCGATGAATTTAGATTAATAGACTAATGTAAATTAATAAATCGCCTTGTCATTATGATAAAAAAGTGACGAGGCGATTTGTGCATTGTGCCGAATTTTCAAATGAAGTGAATAAACCTTGTTGACATGGGTGCTTTTTAGTGTTATAATTTTTAATGCGCAATAAATCAAAAAATATTTATTTTAAGGAGGATTTACTCTTATGAAAATGAGTAGAATCGTATCTCTCATTCTCGTTGTTGTTATGGTTGTTTCTCTTCTTGTTTCTTGTAACATTGGAGGCAACAATAACGGCGGCAACGGTGGAAACACCGGCGACCACCCCTACGCTGACCTTAACGGTACCTACGATATTAAAATGTGGGTTTCCGAGCTGACCGGCGTTGATGAACAGTTCCAGGAACAGATCAATGCTTTCATGGCAAAGTACCCTGGTATCGTTATAAACGCTGAGATATCTGGCGTTACCGAGGCTGACTCAGGTTCTTCTGTAGTTGCTGACGTAGTTTCCGCTCCTGATATCTATTGCTTCGCACAGGACCAGCTTGCACGTCTTGTTCAGGCGGGCGCTCTTGCTAAGCCTATTCCTCAGGTTAAGGAAGAGGTTGAAAAGTCTCACGACTCCGGTTCTGTATCTGCGGCTTCCGTAGATGGCACTATGTATGCTTATCCCCTTACAGCAGATAACGGCTACTACATGTATTATGATACTAGCCTTATCACCGAAGAGGACGCACAGAGCCTTGAGAGACTTATTGAGATCTGTGAAGAGAACAATAAGCTCTTCAGATTTGCTCTTAACAACGCTTGGTATACCGCTTCCTTCTTCTTCGCTACCGGATGTACCTCCGAGTGGGTTGTTGATGGTAATGGTCAGTTCGTATCTTACAATGATACATGGAACTCCGATGCAGGTCTTATCGCTATGAAGGGTATGAAGAAGCTTGCTCAGTCTAGCTGCTACAACCCTGATAATAACATTTTCTCTGATGCAGCTGTTGTAATCACCGGTACTTGGGCAACTACCGCTGCGGAGGAGTATTTCGGTGACAATCTTGGTGCTACCGATCTTCCTTCCTTCGAAGTAGACGGCAAGTCCTATCACCTTGGCTCTTACACCGGTTACAAGTTCATGGGTGTTAAGCCTCAGACCGACGGTAACAGAGCAGCTGTTCTTTCTCTTCTTGCAGCATACCTTACAAGCGAGGAATGCCAGATGCAGAGATTTGAAAAGTTTGGTTGGGGTCCCTCTCACATCGAGGCTCAGAAGGATGAGGGTGTTAAGAATGCTCCCTCTCTTGTAGCTCTTGCACTTCAGGGTGAGTATGGTATTCCTCAGGCTCAGATTCCCGGTGATTGGTGGAATACTGCAAAGGTTCTTGGATCCAACGCAAAGGATTACAGCACTGACAGTGAGTACAGAGATTGCCTTAAGGCTTATAGTGACGCACTTGCGGGCCTTCTCTCTAAGTAATTAAAAATAATAAAATTGGGTGAGCCAATCGGCTCACCCAATCTATAAAGGCATTGTTAGCCGACATACAAGGGGGATATATGTCTTGTGCATCGACTAACAATGCCTTTCATAAATAAAAGGAGTTAAACTCGGTTTATATTTTAATTTATGAAAAAATTAAACGACTTGGAATATTTAAAGCTAAGTAAGTTTAAGGCCTTTCTTTACAATCTTCGATTGTTCTTTAGTTCAATTCCTGATTGGTTTGGAAAGCTGGGACTTCGCATATGGGCTTTAATTAAGATTTGTGTTTTCGCTATAAGAGACGAGCTTACAGATATTGGAAAAACCTTTGTAAAAGGAAACTGGGCTGTAAAGCTTTCCTTCCTCATCTTTGGCTTTGGAAACCTGTACTACGGTCAGATAATGCGTGGAGTACTGTTTCTGTTATTTGAGATAACCTTCATTGTTTATATGTTCGTTATTCCCGAGGGTGGTTGGCATGATTTAAAAATTGCTCATATACTCCAGACCGGTAAGAATGTCGGTGAGAACAGCGGTATGATGGTTCCTGATCCTAACTCTAAGTATGGAGCTGAAATCTGGCAGGATGGAGATGAGTCTACGAGAGTTCTTCTTTGGGCACTACTTGCATTAATCTTTATCGTTGCCTTTATCTATACGTGGAGAATGCAGGTTAAGCAGTGTCGCATTTGTATGGATATTACTGCACAGGGTAAGAAGATTAAGAGTGGTAAGGATGACCTTAAGTCTCTTCTTGACGATCAGTTCCACAAAATGCTTCTTGCTCCATCTCTTATAGGTATTCTTGCGTTTACCGTATTACCCACTATTTTCATGATGCTCATTGCCTTTACTAACTTTGATGCTAATCATGACGGATTTAAAAATCTTTACAGCTGGGTAGGCTTTGAGAATTTTAGCAATCTTGGTGATGTTGGTCAAGGCGGCCTTGGTGCTGCGTTCGGTAAGGTTCTTAGTTGGAACTTAATCTGGGCATTTTTTGCAACCTTCTCTAACTATTTCCTTGGTATGATGGTTGCTATTATGATTAATAAGAAGGGGATTAAGCTTAAGAAATTCTGGCGTACAGTTCTTGTTATGACTATCGCTATTCCTCAGTTCGTATCCCTTCTTTATGTATCAAAGATGTTTGCATCTGACGGTATCGTTGGCAGACTGCTGCTTGATTGGAACTTTATTCCTCAGTCTATGCTGGATGCCCGTCAGTGGGGTCTTTGGGATAATCCCGTTACAGCAAAAATACTTCTTATCGTTATTAACATTTGGATAGGTATCCCCTACGTTATGCTTATGGCAACCGGTATTCTTATGAATATTCCTGCTGATCTTTATGAGTCTGCCCGTATCGACGGAGCAAGCAGTGTTCAGCAGTTCACTAAGATTACTCTGCCTTATATGCTTTTTGTAACCGGACCATATCTTCTTACCAGCTTTATTGGCAACCTCAATAACTTTAATGTTATTTATCTTCTCTCCGGCGGTGGTCCTCCTAACTCCAGCATTGGAATGGTTGGAGGCGTTGAGGTTGGACACACCGATTTGCTTATCACATTAATGTATAAGATGACAGCCGACAGTGCGACAAGTCAGTATTATATGGCATCGGTTATCGGTATTCTGATGTTCCTTGTTGTATCTGTTCTTTCGCTTATTGTGTATAACATCATTCCGTCTACCAAGAATGAGGAGGATTTTGGATAATGAGAAATAATAAGACAAACAAACAATCCTTACTCGGCGCAAGGGCGAGCAGAAATATCAGCAATACCATTATTTACATAGTGCTTGTTGCCATCACAATATTATGGCTCTTCCCCTTCCTTGGTATTGTCCTCGAGTCATTTGAGGTTGGTACAAAGGCCATGGACTCTAATCTTTGGCCCATCAAGTTTGGTTTCGATAACTACATAAGACTCTTTACCGAGACTAAGTTTTTGAAGTGGTTTGGAAACACCGCATTTATGGGTGTTTGTACTGCTTTGCTTCAGACCTTCTTCATTCTTTCTATGTCCTATACTCTGTCCAGACTTAGATTTAAAGGCAGAAAGGGACTGATGAATATGATGCTTATTCTTGGCATGTTCCCCGGCTTCCTTACCTTGATACTTATCAAAAAGGTATTCCACGACCTTGGACTTACTGAAGCTATGGCTCCTGTGGGACTTATCATAGTTTACTGTGCATCCAGCGGTATGGGCTACTATGTTTCCAAGGGCTTCTTTGATACTATCTCCAAGAGTCTTGATGAGGCGGCCAGAGTTGACGGTGCAACCCGTTGGCAGGTCTTCTACAAGGTTATTATGCCTCTATCCAAGCCCATTATTATTTATTCTATACTTATGGGCTTCATGGCACCCTGGGGTGACTTTATGATGGCAAAATATCTTATTAACGCTAACCCCGATGGTATGAACGTTGCTGTTATGATGCAAACATGGCTTTCTAAGGGCCTTCTTAACGATAACTATACTATGTTCTGTGCCGCAGCTGTTATGGTTGCAGTTCCTGTTACCGCGGTATTCCTTGCATTGCAGAAGTACTACGTTGAGGGTGTAACCGGCGGAGCAGTTAAGGGATAAGGAGAATTAATAATGGCAAGTGTAAAATTAACTAATGTAAAGAAAATATACGGCAAGAACACTCTTGCGGTTGATAACTTCAACCTTGATATTGCCGATAAGGAATTTATCGTTTTCGTAGGTCCTTCGGGATGCGGTAAGTCTACCACCCTCCGTATGATCGCAGGCCTTGAGGATATTTCCGGCGGTACAGTTGAGATTGACGGTGTTGTTGTAAACGATCTTCAGCCTCGTGACAGAGATATCGCCATGGTATTCCAGAACTATGCGCTTTATCCTCACCTTACAGTATTCGAGAATATGGCGTTCTCCCTTCGTCTTAAGAAGGTTCCTCAGGACGAGGTTTATAAGAAGGTTACCGAGGCGGCTGAGATCCTTGGCATTACCGAGTATCTTACCAGAAAGCCCAGAGCGCTTTCCGGCGGTCAGCGTCAGAGAGTTGCTATTGGACGTGCGATGGTTCGTGACTCCAAGGTATTCCTTATGGACGAACCTCTTTCCAACCTCGATGCTAAACTTCGTAACCAGATGAGAGCTGAGATCATTCTTCTCCGTAAGAAGATCGACACCACCTTCATCTACGTTACTCACGACCAGACCGAGGCTATGACTCTTGGTGACCGTATCGTTATTATGAAGGACGGCATTATTCAGCAGGTTGGCACTCCCACCGAGGTGTTTGATATGCCCTGCAACCTTTTTGTTGCAGAGTTCATCGGCGCTCCTAAGATGAACACCTTCAAGACCGAGCTTGTGTTCCAGGGCGGTAAGCATTACGTTACTCCCTACGGCGCAAAGATCGAGGTTAACGGTGACAAGGCTCTTGCTCTTAAGGAAAAGGGTATTGAGTCCCGTGAGATCATTCTCGGTGTTCGTCCTGAGCACTTTGTTCTTGCTGATCCTAAGGATCCCGGCGCTATCAAGTGCGAGATTCTCGTTAACGAGATGATGGGTAGCGAGCTTCATCTTCACGTTCTTGCTGACGGCGAGAAGCTTATCGTTCGTATTCCCACCGTTTCTCTTACCGACGATCAGCGTAGATCTCTCGTTCAGGGAACTACTATCTACGTTACCTTCGAGGGTAAGGTTATGCACTTCTTTGATGAAGAGACACAGACCAACCTTCTTGTGTAATATAGCTTAACTTAATATTTCGGGTCGGATGCATATGTGTCCGACCCGTTTCTTTCTACACATATAATAATTGACAATCGTATATGGTTATGATATAATGTATAAGCAAAAAATAAGAAAGGAAAGCGCTTATGCTTAAAACAAAAACGAAGTCATCTACCGGCACCTTGACATTCAAGCACAAGTTTGGATATGCTCTCGGTGATGCGGGCGGATGTATGACCTTCGCACTTATGGACGGTATTTTCGGTATGTATTGTACCGATGCCCTCCGAATTGATCCGGCAGTTTTTGCCGCTCTTCTTTTGATATGGAATATATGGGATTTTGTCAATGACCCCTTAATGGGCGCGTTGCTTGATAGATCCTTTTCAAAAAATAAAAACCCAAAGGGCAAGTTCCGTCCTTGGATATTGAGAAGCTCGCCTCTTATTTGTGTAAGCTTTATAGCATTGTTCTCGGTTCCCAGCCTGTTCCAGGGTATAGGTCTTCTTTGCGTTCTCTTTGCTTGTAAGATTGTTTACGAGGGCAGCTATACGATGTTTAACATTCCTATGGGCTCTCTGCTTTCTGCAATGGCAAGCGATGATCACGAGCGAGCATCGTTGTCTTCTGCCCGCGGAATCGGTTCGGGTATCGGTAATGCCCTTCCTGTTGCAATCGTATCGTTAATCGTTGATGCATACGAGGGTGGAAGCACTAATCCCATCGGATTTGCTGTTGGCGCATCCGTTTTTGCTGTTGTAGGCTTTATTTTCTGCTTGGGACACTATGCTTTCACAGAGGAGCGTGTGGTTCCTGTTAGTAAAAATCCTGAGGCTGAGAAAATTAAGATGACCGACATTCTTAATGTTTTCCGTGTTAACCGTCCCTTCCTTGCTCTTTGTATTCACGGTTTGTTTTTCTGCATGGTTCAGGCTCTTGGATCTACATTTAATTTCTATCTCTATAAGGATGTGTACGGAGGACTTGATCTTGCGGCAAAGGGCATAATTGTTTCTGCCCCGATAATGATGATTACATTCATATTTGGTCCTAGAATTGCTAAGAAACTCGGTCTTGTAAGGTTTATCAGATACGCTCTGATTGTGGGTTCGGCTATTCATATCCTTCTTTTTGCCGCTCACAGCTTTTTATACATAAATCCGTATGTTCATATGATTATAAGCAATTTTGCTCTCGGCCTGGCCTCTATGTCGGTGTATATGCAGTGGGGTCTTGTTGGTGAGGCGATCGATTATAATGAGATGATTACCGGTAAGCGTACAGAGGGATCAATATACGGAACCTTCAATCTGTTTAGACGAATTGGTAAAACCTTCAGCGCATCGATGGGTATGTTCTTGCTTTCCTGTTTTGGATATGATGCGGTTAAGGAATATCAGTCGAAGACAACCTTGTTTGGTATTAAGTTCCTGTCTGTTCTTTTGCCCGGTATATTGATTCTCGGCTCGTGGGTGGCATTTAAGTATCTCTGGAATCTCAGTGACGAAACCCGTGCTAAGCTTGCTGAGTTTAAGCTTAATCAGAAATCCGGCGGGGCGCTTGATTCTGCCGACAGTGAGATTGAAGAAATCATAGGTTAATAATTATGAATAAAATAATAAACACTCCATGCGGTAAAATTCAGGGTACCGACTGCCGTCTGCCAGGTGTGGTTGCCTTTAAGGGCATTCGTTATGCCACCGCAGGTAGATGGGAATACCCCAAGCTTGTAACAGGTTGGGATGGTGTTTACGATGCAACAGCATACGGTAATTGCTCATATCAGCCCAGATCCTTTTATAATGAGGAAGAGAATCTAAAAAAGGTCTTCTACTACAATGAGTTCCGTAAGGGCGCAGCTTATACTTACAGCGAGGACTGTCTGTTTTTAAACGTATGGACACCCGAAACCGCAACCGAGGAAAGTAAGCTCCCCGTTCTTGTGTATATCCACGGCGGCGGCTACACTGGCGGATGCGGTCACGAAAAGCATTTTGACGATCCCGTGTGGCCTACCAAAGGGGTTGTTGCGGTAACGGTTAACTACCGTCTTGGCCCTCTTGGCTTCTGCTGTCTGCCCGAGCTTGCTGAGGAGGCGGGTCATTGCGGTAACTACGGTCTATATGACCAGCTGACCTCGCTTCAGTGGGTGCGTGATAACATTTCTGCCTTTGGCGGAGACCCCGATAGGGTTACAATTATGGGTCAGAGCGCAGGCGCAATGAGTGTTCAGCAGCTTTGCACCAGCCCCTTGTCCGACGGCTTGTTCAGGGGCGCTGTAATGTCCAGTGGATGCGGCATGGGCAGTATGCTTATGTCTACTCCCGAAAAGGCTTATGCCTTCTGGCAGGCGGTTATGCAGCATCTCGGTTGCTCCAGCCTTGCCGAGCTGCGCAATGTTGCTCCTGAGGAGCTTTTTGCCGGATGGCAGGCAACCAAAAAGGCGGTTAAGGGCGGATTGCTCTCCACCTGTCCTGTAAAGGACGGTTATTTTGTGGTAGAGGGTACTCCTGCAAAGCAGATTCCCTATATCATAGGCTCCAATAGCCATGATATGGTTCCACCTATACTTTTCTCGCTTGGCCGAAGGTGGGGAATCAAGAACTCCGATCAAAGCTATGTATATATGCTTGACAGAATGCTTCCGGGTGACAAGAACGGCTCTTGGCACAGCGCAGACCTATGGTATTGGTTCGGCACTCTTGAGAATGGATGGCGCCCCTTTGAGCAAAAAGATTATGATTTGAGCGACCAAATGTCAACATATCTTTGCAATTTTGTTAAAAACGGTAACCCCAATGGCGATGGACAGCTCGAGTGGACGGCTTGCAATAAGAGCAAAAAAGTGTTGCTCATGGGTGAAAGGCCTACTCGCATGGGCAAGCCTAATATGCTTAAGCTTACAGGCATTATGCTCACCAACAAGTCCGTCGGCGAGTAAAATTAAAAGCTAAAATTAACGGGGAGATTTTTCTCCCCGTTTTTTTGCATTAATTTGACATTTTTCTTGAAAAAAGCCTGTTATTTTGATATAATGGGTATATCAAGGCTTGGAGGTGTATTATGCGCAAGGATTTTGGAGTAAAAAATTGGCTTTATCCCATGCCTGTGTTTATTGTGGGAAGCTATGATGAAAACGGAGCGCCCAATGCAATGAACGCAGCTTGGGGCGGTATATACGATACAAATTTGATTATGGTATGTCTTGCCGATGATCATAAAACTACTAAGAATATACTGGCGAGTGGGGCTTTTACAGTCAGCTTTGCGACCTCGTCTACCGTCTGTGCCTGTGATTACGTTGGCATAGTGTCCGGCAATGATACTCCCGATAAGTTTGAGAGGGCGGGCTTCCATGCTACGAAAAGCAGATTTGTCAATGCCCCGATAATTGACGAGCTTCCTATGACTGTGGAGTGTAAGCTTCTTAAGTTCAACGAGGACGGTATCTGCATCGGTGAGATCGTTAATATCTCTGCTGATGAGAGCATTCTTGATGATGCTGGGCATATTGATGCCAAAAAACTTGATCCTATTATCTACGACAGTGTTAGTCACGCTTATTGGAGCTTTGGTGAGAAGGTAGGACAGGCCTTTTCTGACGGCAAAAAGATCAGGTAAGAGAGGAAAAGTATATGATCGGATCAGAACAATTTGAAGTTGTAATTAATGTGGTTACAGCCATATGCTTCGCATGGCTTAGCCTTAAGGTATTTATTCTGATTGGCAACATTTTCAGAAAACGAGAGCACAGGGTTCCCTATGTTCGTAACTACAAAAAGGGTGGATTCATTGATATTTATATTGTTGCTACTGCCATATATTTCCTGGGTGTGCTTTACGTACAGGAGAGCGAAAGTGTTTTTGCTAATCTTATAGAGGCGATGAGACTTTCTATTCCCAAGGCGATTGACTTTGCGGTATTAAAGTTCAGCACAGCCGAGATCAGTGCGCTTATGGAGCATAGTTGGTTTTATAAGAATACCGTTTACTTCGGTTACTGTCTTGTTTTTGTTAATACTATTCTTGTTACGATATCGCTCGCCGTACAGTATGTTTGGCGTGGAATAAATGCCATTAGATCCAGATTTACATTTAGACAGAAGCTGTATCTCTTTGGCAATAATCCGGATAATATTGCAATTTACAACAGTGATAAAAAAGGGAATATATTTAAGAGAAGATTTAAGGTTATAATTGATGAGATGTCGAAGGACGCTTGTGATGATCTTTATCTTAAAAACATATATTACATTCCCTCTTATTCTGACAGCTCGATGAACATGATGCTTAAGAACGTCGGTTGGCTGTGTCGCAAGCATATATTCATTATAAATACAGGCGACGATAAACGCAATATTTTGCTTGCCAGAAGGTTCGTTGATAAAATAGAAGCCTCCTCCGATAAGGTTCAGAAGGGCCTGTTTAAAAATGTAAAGGTGTACGTGTTCGGAGATCCCAGGTACATTGATATTTATGAGAATATCGTAGAAAACGGCAATGGCTGTATCTTCTACGTTAATAAGTATCAGAAGATAGCAATGGACTTTATCGACAGATATCCTATATCTATGTTTATGAACAGCGATCATATTGACTATGACAGCTCGCTTGTACACGATAACGTGGATATCAACGTTGCACTTATCGGATTTGGCAAGACCAATCAGCAGGTGTTCCTTACTTCTGTTGCCAATAACCAGTTCCTTACCGCAGGTCAGCCCGATCCCGTGCTTAAGCCTGTAAAATATTACATCTTTGATAAAGAGTATGCCGAGAACAATAAGAATCTTAATCATAATTATTACAGATTCAAGCACGAGATTCTCGGTCAGTATCCCGAGGAGTTGAAAAGCGAGGAAATTAAGAAATACCACATTAATCCCGCTAATTATCTCGATATGCCCGCCCTCCCTGCGGAGGAGCAGTTCTTTCATCTTGATATCAACGATTGCCGATTTTATAATAACATCAGAGATATCGTTACCAAGAAGGCAGATGACGTTAACCTTGTGATCATCGCCTTTGGTAGTGACCTCGAGAATATAGATATGGCGCACAAGATCGTTGAGAAACGCAATGAATGGAATCTTGACAATCTTTACATATTCGTTAAGGTAAGAACCTGGCACAAGGAGCAGACTCTGCTTGAAAACGAGGGCTGCTACTTTATCGGCAACGAGAGTGACAGTATTTATAACATCGATAAGATCCTCGGTGACAAGATCTACAAGATGGCAAGAATGCGTGACGAGGTTTATGCTATTGAGTATGAGGTAACCGACGGAGGCAAGGATATAACCAAGAAATCGGTTGTTGATGAAATAGTTAAGGACTCTGAGAAAAGATGGTATAAGGATATATCTCAGATGGAGCGTGACTCCAGCCTTTATTGCTGTCTCAGCCTTCGTTCAAAGCTTAATATGATGGGACTTGATTACCGTCCCGTGGCAGTTCAGGGCAAGGAAGAGTTCGATTACGATCGCTATATTGAAAAGTATGCCGGCTATGATAAGCCCTGTACCGATAAGTATGATGCTCTTATTCACGATAATAAGAAGATCGTTTACTACGGCCTTGATTTCCATAACTCCCGTCGTAAGACCATGGCTATTCAGGAGCATCACCGTTGGAACTCCTTTATGATCAGCCGCGGTATTGTTCCCTCCACTAAGGATCAGATCCGTAATGAATGTTATTTGAGCTGGAAGACTTATGATGAGGCCAAGAAAAAGAAGAAGCTTGTTCTTAAATACACAAACGGTAAGAATTATCAGCTTCGCCGTCATGGAAATCTTACTACCTTTGAGGGTCTTCTTGAATTCAGAAGTATCGTTGCTCAGCGTGAGCAGGCGCTGAGTAAAAAAAAGCAGACACCAATTGAGGAGTTTATGAAGCAGGCAGATAAGATCAAGTACGATTATCAGATACTTGACGATGCGCATTGGTTGCTCAGCACCAACGGCTATGAGATAGTCAGCAAAACAGAAGTAGCAAAGCCCAAGAAAAACAGACAGTAAAATAACCGGAGCCGACAGGTTTATGCCTGTCGGCTTTTAATTTGTCTAAATATGTGATAAAGTCACGGTAGGGTGGGAAAAATTAGTTTATAATATGTTCAGAAAGAAAAGAGGTGTACTATGGAACACATTTACGATATGATAATAATCGGCGGTGGCCCCGGTGGATATACAGCGGCAATGTATGCCGCAAGAGCGGGCCTTGACGTGGTTGTGATGGAGAGAATGTCTGCCGGCGGCCAGATGGCCCTTACAGGTGATATTGAAAATTATCCCGGATTTGACGAGGGGATCGATGGCTTTACCCTTGGTATGAAAATGCAGAAGGGCGCTGAGAAATTCGGCGCAAGGACCGAGTATGCCGAGGTGACAGGTGTGGATTTTTCAGATAATATAAAAAAGGTCAGCACCTCGGGCGGTGACTGGTTTTCAAAAACTGTTGTGATTTCTACAGGCGCAAATCCCAGATCTCTCGGTATAGAGGGTGAGGACAAGCTGACGGGCAGGGGAGTGCATTATTGCTCGCACTGCGACGGCAGGTTTTATAAGGATAGAACGGTGGTTGTCGTTGGCGGAGGAAATTCTGCGGTACAGGATGCGCTGTATCTATCCAGACTTGTTAAAAAGGTCTACCTTGTTCACCAACGTGATGAGCTCAGGGCGGAAAAAATATACCGCAATCGCCTTTCTGAAGTTAATAATTTGGAGTTTGTCTGGGATAGCGCACTGTCGGATATCATAGCAGGTGATTCGGTTAGCGGTGTTAAGGTGAAAAACGTCAAGTCGGGTGATATCAGAGAAATAGAGGCAGACGGTATCTTTGTCAGCATTGGTAGAAAGCCGGCAACGGATTTTCTCGGCAATGCCGTCGATATTGACAGCGCAGGATATATCGTTGCAGACGAAAGCACCGAAACGAGCGTCGCAGGCGTATACGCCGTGGGTGACGTAAGAACCAAGCGGCTGCGCCAGGTAGTAACTGCAGTGGCAGACGGAGCAGTAGCATCGTATATGGCAGAGAAGTATCTTTCATAAAAAATGGCATCGGTAAAAAACCGATGCCATTTTCAAACGTTTGTTTACATTTTAGCCTGTAAGAGTGTTGGTAACGGTAAGTATGCAGGCAATTACGGCCATGATAATACCGCCGATATATGGATTCTTTGTTTTCTTGTAAATCAGGTGGTTGATAAGTACGGACAGCGGGAGTATTAGTACGATTGGGAAGAGCCAGATTCCCATAATACCTGTTATAGGATCAAGAATCATTTTTCCGGTGATAAAGAATTTGGTGTACTGAATCATTATCATAACCTGAGGTCCGATAAATGCAAAGAACATCTGCCACGCTACGCTGCTCCATGGCTTCTTGCCCATCTTGGTGTAATTATAGCAGTTGTTTGCCACGCTGTTGGATACGTAATAAACCAACCAGAAGGGAAGGAAGAAGAGAATCTTCCACAGATGCTCGGCACGGAAGGCTCTGATTGTTGCGAAGCACCAAAGCCTGTAATCTGTGAGGAAGAGATAATCGGAGATGAAGACAAGGGCAAATGCACCTGCAACAACTGTCAGCGCCAGAGCTATTGTGCGCATCATTTTTTCTTTACCTATGCGTACGCCTCTCTCCTCGAGGTCAACAGCAAACCTTTTGTTGTTACCCT
>JAGCLY010000028.1 GCA_017646745.1 Clostridia bacterium | reverse complement strand
GGTGGTATCCTTGGAGCCGAGACCGTAACGGCCGCCGACAACGTCCACACCCTTCATGCGACCGCACTCGGTAAGAGCGGCAACAACGTCAAGATACAGGGGCTCGCCAAGAGAGCCGGGCTCCTTGGTTCTGTCAAGGATGGAGAGAACCTTACAGGTCTCGGGAATAGCCTCAACGAACTTGGAAGCAACGAAGGGTCTGTAAAGACGAACCTTAATAAGACCAACCTTCTCGCCGTTAGCGTTAAGGTAATCAACAACCTCCTCAGCTACGTCACAAACAGAACCCATAGCCACGATTACGCGGTCAGCATCGGGTGCACCGTAGTAGTTGAAGAGCTTATAGTTAGTGCCAAGCTTAGCGTTAACCTTGTCCATGTACTCCTCAACGATTGCGGGAAGAGCATCATAGTAGGGGTTACAAGCCTCTCTGTGCTGGAAGAAGATATCGCCGTTCTCTGCGGAGCCGCGAAGAGCGGGAGTCTCAGGGTTGAGGGATCTGTTACGGAATGCCTGGAGAGCATCCATGTCAACCATTTCCTTAAGATCCTCGTAATCCCAAGCAGCAACCTTCTGAACCTCGTGAGAGGTACGGAAGCCGTCGAAGAAGTTGAGGAAGGGTACTCTACCCTTGATAGTAGCAAGGTGAGCAACTGCGCCGAGGTCCATGATCTCCTGCGCATTGGTCTCTGCCATCATAGCAAAGCCGGTCTGACGGCAAGCGTATACGTCAGAGTGATCGCCGAAGATGTTAAGTGCGTGAGAAGCTACACATCTTGCAGAAACGTGAATTACGCAAGGAAGAAGCTCGCCCGCGATCTTGTACATATTGGGGATCATAAGAAGAAGACCCTGGGATGCGGTATAGGTGGTGGTAAGAGCACCAGCTGCGAGAGAGCCGTGAACTGCGCCTGCTGCGCCTGCCTCGGACTGCATCTCTACTACCTGTACGTTCTGACCAAGAATGTTCTTAGCGGGCTCGCCAAAGATGTTCTTGTCGGACGCGGACCAGGTGTCGGTAACTTCCGCCATAGGGCTGGAAGGGGTGATAGGGTAGATGGCAGCAACTTCGGTGAACGCATAGGATACGTGAGCCGCAGATGTGTTACCATCCATAGAAATTTTTCTTCTCTCTATCATTGGTTTATCCTCCATATAAAAATTTTATTACATTTATTATAATAATTAAGGTGATCAAGCCTGCTCGACAGGCGGACAAGCTTTCTCAACATAGTATTATAGCACATTTTTTTTGAAATGTAAATACCTTGCTATAATATTAATGTTATTTTTTTATTTAACTTTTTTCTCAGTCTGACGGATGAGAGGAATCACTGCAAAGGCAAACAGAGTAACTACAGCACCGACAAGGAATATTCCGGGCGCGGGAAGAAGCTCGGTAGTAATAGCGTTTGCTCCGGGAGACTCAAGAACAATATTCTGCGCCTTGTTAATAGCGTTACCGATAGCAGGACCCACGAGCATAGGGATAAGAACGCCCGCAACCATTCTTACGCCCTGCATCTTGCCTGCCGATCCCTCGGGAGTATGGTCACGAAGAATGGAGCCGTTAAGAGCCGAGCTGAAGATGTTACCGCAGATCATTACAAATCCGCCGAAGCCGAATGCAAGCATCAAGGCGAGCTTGCTGTCCTTGGAGATAAATGTTGCCGCAAACATAATAAGAAGACCTGCCGCGAGAATTGCCGCCGCAAAGTAAAGGAGCTTGCTCTTCTCCAGCTTATCAGACAGCTTGCCGAGGTAAAGGTTTACACCTGCGCCCGCAAGAATTGCTACGGCAAACACAGCGCTGTATTCAAGCACGCTGAAGCCGAGGTAATACTCCATGAAAATAATGAGGAAGGACATAAATACCTGGATGGCAATGCCGAACACCGCAACAGAAAGGAGGGTAGTATAGAAGGGCAAATGCTGCTTGATAACCGAGGGACGGAAGCCGTAAAGGATATCACGGAAGCCGCCGGATTTCTGAATATTCTCAGCATCCTTAAAGAAGAGGAGACCGAGTACACCGCAAACAGAGATAATAACACCAAGACCGATAAACACAGCCTGGTAGCCAAGAGCGGTCTTAAGCGCGCCAATACCGCCGGCTACAATAAGCAGAGCGATAAGGGGCAGGATCGAAAGAATACTCTCTACGCTTCCTCTGAAGGAGGGTCTGGTGTTGTCAGTTACCCACGCATTAAATGCCGCATCGTTTGCCGTAGAGCCGAATAGCGTCATAATACAGTCAACGATAACAACCATTACCAGAGCGAAGGAAATAGCTACCTCAGCAGACAAGCCGAAGGCTGCAGATAGGTTGTCGGGTGTCAGACAGCCAAAGAGGGCCACCGTCACACCCCAGATAATATAACCGATGGAAATAAAGCTCCTTCTGTTTCCAAGCTTGTCCGACAGCGCACCGGCAACAAGTGTTACCACGGTTGCAACTATACCGCTAAGCTGTACCATAAGGGTAATTGCATTCATAGCATCAACCGACTTTGAAATTTCGTCATAGACGAAGGTGCTGAAGAACATGTTTTCAACCGACCAGGCAAGCTGACCTATTGTGCCGAAAAGAAGGAGTAATATCCAATTTTTCTTTGAGAATTTCTCCATAAAATTCACTTCCTAACTTTTTTATTTTAAAAGGCATCACAATTATATCAAATATCGGGGGCCATGTCAACCGAATTTCTCCTCATTTTTGTTAATGCGCCGTGAGTTTTTTTAGTAAAAAATCCAATTTTGTCGTAAACAATAAATTTTTATTAAATTATCAGTAATTTTTTCGGTATATTTTTACAAATTTCTTGACAATTTGAAAACAATGTGCTAAAATATATTAAAAGCAAAGATTTTTAAATAAAATAAATATAAGGAGATACGACAATGCCTGAAATCAAGTATGAAGTAGTTGACAAAATCGGTATCGTTAGCGAGGGCAACAACGGCTGGAACAAGGAGCTTAACCTTATCAGCTGGAACGAGAGAGAGCCTGTATACGATATCCGTACCTGGTCTCCCGATCATGAGAAGATGGGCAAGGGCGTTACTATTACCGTTGCAGAAGCAAAGGCGCTTCGCGATATGCTCAACGCACTCAACCTTGACTAATTCAAAAAACAAAAAGATGCCGCAAGCTATTTGCGGCATCTTTTTTACTAAAAACGGTTGATTTTGACACATAAAGTCAAGATTTGTTTACATAAAGCATCAAAAAATATCCCTTACCCGCCGCTTAATACATAGCGGTGGGTTGTATTTTTATACCAACTAAATTCACCTTTCGCCAAACAATCGATCGATTATAGCTCGTATAATCTTCACCCCACCGGACTCCGAAGGGGATACAGCTCGTGCCCTTTCCATAATCGCCTCGTAATCCTCCGCATCCCTGCTGACGGCCATCAGCTGACGTCTGAAGGATCGCTCCACTCCTCGCTCCATCTCCTCGCGACCAATCCTTTTCTCAACCGCATCTGCCACGAAGGATACTACGCCATTTGAATCTCTGTATCTTTTCAGCAACGCCAGAGCAAGCCTGTGATTCGGTCGCTCACTAAAGGTTATCTCGATTTTCCCGCCCTCCAGCGGTCTGATAACCAGCATGCGTGTGCTGGCCGTTTCAGGCAAAATCAGCTCGATACGGTATTCCACTCCCCCACCGGCCACTCTTACAGCCTCTCCCATACTGTGCAGAATATATTTCTCACCTCTGACATTAATAACATCCCGGCTATATTGATAAAGACCTATGGCAAAATCATATGACTCACGATTTTCAATCACCTGAATTCTCAGCTCTTCCCTCCGCCTGTAAAGGTATATCTCCTTTATTGATACGTCAAGATTGTTCTGCATAAGCCGAACCACCAGCGGAATGATACCGACCTCGTTATCCACGACCGTATATCTTCCAAGCAGAGCGTTCCATATCGGGTCTATAGGCTCGCTTTTCCTTACCCCCAGCAAATACAGAATCCCCCTGCCCCTCTCAAGCGGACGCACCCACCTTCGACATTTCATAAAGGAGGCCTGCTTTTCACTCAAAAGCCTTATGCTGCGATAATCAAGGTCGTCCTTTATTTCACCCGCAAGATGCTTTCTTATTATCTGCAGGGTTGGACTGTCCTGAAAAAGCTCGTTGTTTCCGCTTGTTACAACAACCACAATTTTATTTTTAGGGCAAATCCACACATTTTGCCCCAGCATTCCGTTGAACAAAAGCTCATCGCCGCCCCGACTTATCCACAAATGATATCCGTAATTAAAGCTTTCGCTTTCCTCGGGTGTAAATGATCTTGTGATGCTTGATTCACGCACCCACTCGGAGGAAAGTATTCTTTTTTTGCCCCACTCTCCACCATTCAAAAGCATACATCCAACCTTTGCCCAGCTCTCAGCCGACATATAAAGCCCCCAGCCGCCCTTTTCTGTTCCCTCGGGCCCCTTCTCCCAAAAATAATTAGAAATGCCCAGAGGAGCAAAAATATACTCCTCCGCAAGCGAGCCAAAGCCTTTGCCGCTGACACGCTCGGCAACACGAGCGAGAATGTAGCTGTTCATACTATTATAAGAAAATTTCGTTCCCGGCGCAAATTGCAGCGACGAGGAAAAATAGGCGGCTGTCCAATCGCTCTCTGTAATCGAGCCTATCTCTGCAAAGTCCACTCCGGTGCGCATAGACAGCAAATGATCTATAGTTATGAGATTAAACCGCTTATCGCGATATTCCATTTCGGGCATAATGTCAACTAGCCGCATATCGGTGCTCAGCATACCCTTTTCCACGAGCGTACCGATAACCATTCCCAATACGGTTTTTGACATAGAATGTGATACGTGCCATTCGTGAGTGTCATATCCGTGTGCCGAGCATTCACAGATAACCTGACCGTCGCATAGCACGAGCAGGCTGTGCACGTTGGCTCTGCGCTCTCCCTCCAGCTCACACAGCATATTATATATCCTCCGAGAGGATATTCCCATTTTCTCCGGCACCGTACGAGCAAAAAAATCGCCATCCCTGCCGCCAATCGCAGTTTTCTGCGGATAATAGGGCACTACGGCTGCATCTCCACGCCCGCCGAATATCAGCGATGTAATAAGCAGCGCCGTTCTTTTCTTCCACTTTTCCATATTTACCCCCACAAGCTTCTATACATTTAAGTATACCACGCAAGCGGGGTATTTTATAGCAAAAATAAAAAAAGACCTTGGCCTTTTTTTGACCAAGATCCTTTATTGTAAATTAAACAGCTCTGCAGGGAAAATCACATCTCCAAGCAGACCAAAAATCACACCCGCCGCAAGAATTATGCCGACGATAAGAGCGTTTTCCTTAAGCTTTTTGTTCACCTTGAAAAGCACGAGCACGCCTACGCCTGCGCCGGAGAATAGACCGGACATCATAGTTCCGGCGGTAATAAGCCCCTGAGTACAAAGAGTGCTCAGCGCAACCGATGCGGCACAGTTGGGTATCAGACCGAATACAGCCGCAATAACGTGGCTGATAAATGGCTTGTCATACATAATTGCGCCGAGATTTTCCTCACCGACAAAGAATACCAGAGCATTTATAGCAAAGGTGATAAGCAGCACGAAAATCGAAATAGTCAAGGTATGATGAAATGCGGAATACCATATTCCCCTCTCGCAATGGCAGTTATCCTCGTCGCAGATGGCATCGATATTGATCTTCTCCGGCTCACGCCTAATCAATCTGATAATAATATCCAGGCTTACACCGACCAGAATACCTACCAGAGCCTTGTAAACAACGATAAGGGCCACCGTGCCAACGGGAATCCTTCCCGAAATAAGAATAGGAAGCATCTCGTCAGAGGTGGAAAGAAATACCGCAACGATGGTTCCCATGGAAATAATTCGTCCGGCATACAGATTGGCCGCCGCCGCAGAAAACCCGCATTGGGGAATTGCTCCGAGGGCTCCGCCCACAGCGGGAGCGAACACACCGGCGCGCTTCATAAAGTCCTCTGCCCTCTCTCCCGCCTTATGCTCAATAAACTCCATCAGCAGGTATGTAAGGAAGAGGAACGGTATTATTTTTAAGGTGTCAAGCAAGCCGTGAAGGAATATTTCCTCCGCCCAACGGGCGCCATCCTCAGCATGCGCATGCAATAAAAACATTTGTTTTTCCTCTTTTTTAAATTTCCTATATATAATAAAACTTTTTTATTAAAATGTCAAGTTGTTTTTCGGAAAATGTATTCTATTGCTTTTCTTACTGTTGAAATTTTTTCCACAAATAATTGCCGTCCCCTTTCAAATACTAATAAAAAAACGAAAGGAACAACGGTATGGAAACCGATACTATAAAGCTTCTGCGTGAATGTAACGCAGGAATAAAAATGGGCGAGGACGCAATAAAGCAGGTTCTCCCCCATGTTAAAAACAATGACCTTCGCCAGGCACTCCACATTTGTAAAAACTCTCACGCATCTCTCGGCGACGAAACCCACCGCTTGCTTTTAAGCCACGGCGCCAACACCAAGGATGCTCATCCTATGGCACGGGCTATGAGTAACATGAAGATCAACACCACAATGCTGATGAAGGAAAGCGACAACAAAATCGCCAGCCTCATGACAGACGGCTGCGATATGGGTATAAAATCTCTCAACAAATACCTCAACCGCTACAAAAATGCCTCCGACGAGGCAAAAAACCTAACCAAAAGAGTTATCGCCTCCGAAGAATTTCTCGAAGGTAAAATGCGCAAATTCTTATAATAAAGCCTTTTCTATCCATTTTTGTAATCAAAAGTTGTCTTTATGCGACATTTAGGCCTCTAAGCCGCCATGTATACCAAACCCGCCACCCAAGTTTTGTTTTTGTCAAAAATTAATTAAAAAAATATTTGATAAAAATCAAAAAAACTATTGACTTTTCGACAATCGAGTGATATAATATATAAGACTTTCGGATAAGGTGATTGCCGTCCGAAGATCAAAAAAGTCAACATCTGGGTGTGGCGCAGTTGGTAGCGCGCTACCTTGGGGTGGTAGAGGCCGCAAGTTCAAGTCTTGTCACTCAGACCAAATGGACATTCTTCGGAGTGTCCATTTTTTCTTTATATACC
>JAGCLY010000027.1 GCA_017646745.1 Clostridia bacterium | reverse complement strand
GAAGAAGAAAATGCAGGCTAGCACAAGAATTACGATGGAGAACACCGATCTTCCTCTCATTCTCATGCTTTCAACCGCAAACTTAAAGCCAATATAAGCGAACACCACAGAAAACATGGTGTAAAGATTAAGCGCTGCAACCGAGAATGCGCTGTCAAGGCTACTGATAAACAAATTAGTAATTATCAGCGCAACGTAGAAGTATGCGTACAGGCGGTTAGAGCCAAAGCGCCACTTGGCAATATGCTCCTTCTCCTCTGCAAGCATCTTAACTATTACGCCGAACAGCTTCATACCGAGTCCGACAGTTAAAAATCCGCCAATAAAAAGATAAGAAAGCGTCATCTTTACCTCTTGATCAAAGAGTAAACCAAGTTCCTCAGGACTAACCTCCAGGCCTGACATCTGATATGCCTGGCTGAGATAATCGACTAACGTAGTCTTAATCATCTCGCCCAGCTCCTTGTAATACGCAACAACGGCGTCCAAGGTATATACTCCCTGTTTTATCATTACAAATACAATAGCTGTAACAATCGTGAAGAGTGCGCATATCAAGGTTGAAAGATAAGCCGCATCAGCCTTGCTTTGCCCTTTGATAAAGGCCTTGGCAATCAAATAGGAAATGATTATAGCTGCGGGGCTGAACAAGGAAGTCACAAATCCAAATAAAACAGGCAGGGCATTAATAACCAAAAGAACAACAGAAACGCAAATACTATAGGGACGTTTCTCGGTTGTATCAAAAAGATAAATGGCGGAAAGCGTTCCTATTACTAAAGGAAGAGCTATATCACCAAGCAAGCAGGCTAAAATACCGGAAAATATACATGCAATCGATATAAGAAGCATTGTCTTTTTTTGTTGAAGAGAGGACTTTATTTTTGTATTCATATTTACTCCAAACAAAATATTTCATTATATTATATCATAATTATTTTATTTTGTAAAGTTATTTTTATTAATTAATATAAAAAGATTGTTTTAATTCAGTACAAAAGGTCTTTTTTTGAAATTAGTATTGCAAAATAGGTAAAATTGTAGTACAATGATATTTGTAAAATTATGCTTAGAACAGGAGGACGGTATATATGGCAAGATTGACTTCGGATACACCTGTCAGCGAGCTGAACGGTGTTGGCAAAGTAAGAGCGACTCAGCTGGCAAAACTTGGCATCGCTACGGTCGGTGATCTTATATATTATTTTCCACGTGCTTATGAAAAACGTGGAGAAATCCGTCCGCTTCGTGAATTCGATACCGATAGATGTTGTTCCTACCTTCTCACAGTATCTACAGAGGTAAGAAATGCAAATATAAAAAGAGGACTGACAATCTCCAAATTCCGTGCCGTGGACAACACCGGTAGCATTGAGATCACCTTCTTCAATTCCCCCTATGTCAAGGATGTTTTCCATATCGGCTCCACCTTCCGTTTTTGGGGTAAGGCTTCCCTGTCAAAAAACAAGCTTCAGATGACAAATCCAAAATTTGAGCCTTATGTAGATGGACTTTCACTTCCCGACTTTGTTCCAATATATCCGCTTACCGACGGACTTTCTTCAAAGCAAATCGACAAGCTGATTAAAAATGCCATAAATGACATTCTGCCCGATATTATCGACCCAATTCCTGATAATATTCGTTTGGACAACTCTTTGCCAACGCTGACATATGCAATCAAAAATGCACATTTTCCCGATAATGACGAGGCTCTTTTAAAGGCGCAGAGACGACTTGCCTTTGACGAAATGCTATACTTTGGAATGGGCATCTCAATGTCCGCCTCGCAGAAAATCAAGAGCGACGGAATAAAGCTTTCCCCCTGCTCTCTTTCACCGCTTACAGACCTTCTCCCATACGAGCTTACCGGCGCACAAAAGCAAGCTATCAATGATATTTACAGGGACTGTGTTATTGGAAAAGACGGCAGAGTTTCTCCTATGGCAAGAATCATTGTCGGTGACGTTGGATGCGGCAAGACAATATGCGCCCTCGCTGCGGCTTACATAACTGCGAAATCCAAATATCAGACGGCTTTGATGGTTCCTACCGAAATTCTTGCAAGACAGCATTATGCCGAGCTTTCAAGGCTTCTCGGAGCGCTTGATATAAAGGTTGAGCTTCTGCTGGGTTCTACGAGTCAAAAGGAAAAGCGAAGAATAAAGGACGGCCTTGCGTCAGGCGAAATAGATGTTGTGGTTGGCACTCATGCGCTGATTTCGGACAATGTTAGCTTCGCAAGTCTTGCACTTGTCGTTACCGACGAGCAACATAGATTCGGTGTCGGCCAGCGTGCAAAGCTTAAGGAAAAATCCAGCCACGCACATCTGCTGGTTATGAGTGCAACACCTATTCCCCGAACGCTTGCTCTCACAATGTACGGTGATCTTGATATATCAAGAATAAATGAAATGCCAGCAGGCAGACAGCGAGTTGATACCTTTGTCGTAGATGAGGGGTATCGACTCAGACTTAATGATTTTATAAGAAAGCAGGTTTCCCTCGGCGGTCAATGCTACATAGTTTGTCCTGCTATAGAAGCAAATAACGATGAAGAAGAATTTGTTGTTGACTATGCAACCGGTGAAGTAATCAGCGAAAACTCGCTTAATCTTAAGAGCGCAGTAGAGCTTGCAAACGAGCTTAGCGCTACTCTGCCCGATATAAGCATCGGATTGCTGCACGGTAAAATGAAATCTGCCGAGAAGGATGCCGTGATGTCATCCTTTGCATCAGGTGAAACTAAGCTGCTTGTTTCAACCACGGTAATTGAGGTCGGTGTCAACGTACCGAATGCCTGCCTTATGATAGTTGAGAATGCAGAGAGATTTGGACTAGCTCAGCTTCATCAGCTTAGAGGACGAGTTGGCCGTGGAAAAAGAAAGTCATACTGTGTGCTTGTTTCAGACATCAATTCTCCAAAATCCAAGGAACGCCTTGAGGTTATGCGCACCACCTATGACGGCTTTGAAATTGCTGAAAAGGATCTTGTGCTCAGAGGCCCCGGAGACTTCTTTTCCTCTGTTTCGGATGATAATTTGAGGCAGAGCGGCGGTTTTGAATTCAGATATGCCTCGATGTGTGACAGCACCGAGCTTCTTACAGCTGCATTTTCTGCAGCAAAGGCTATTATTGAATCAGACCCTGGTCTCGAAAATCCAAGCCATCAAAATCTAAAAAAAGAAATCGACCGACGCATTCATATTGCATCGTCGACCATTTCATAAACCTTTCAGAAAGGCTCTATAATTATGGCACAAAAACCACTTGCTGACAGAATGAGACCAACCTGCTTTAACGAGGTCGCAGGTCAAAGTCATCTTGTCGGTACAACAGGAATATTACGCCGTCTTACGGAAAACAACCGAATTCCCAATATGATTTTTTACGGCCCTCCCGGTACGGGCAAAACGACTGTTGCAAATATTATTGCTGAAATGTCTGGTATGCAGCTCTACAAGCTGAATGCAACCACAGCATCGCTTTCCGATGTTAAAGATGTTATTTCATCAACAGATAATATATTCAGCGAAAACGGTACTCTTCTCTATCTTGACGAGATCCAGTACTTTAATAAAAAGCAACAGCAATCACTTCTTGAGTTTATGGAAAACGGCAAAATTACTCTTATTGCCTCCACAACCGAGAATCCTTATTATTACGTATATAATGCTCTGCTCTCCAGATCATCTGTTTTTGAGTTCAAGTCGGTCACTCCCGAGGATTGTATTCCTTCGCTTTACCGTGCCCTTGATATGCTCAACAGTGACTTTTCCGACAAAAAGACTGCCGATAGCTCGGTTATGCTTCGCATTGCAAGGGCATGCGCCGGTGACGTAAGAATGAGTATTGGCGTTCTGGAAAACGCATTTTACGTATCGGATGACACAATTACAAATGAATCTATTGACGGTCTTTTACCCTCTGTAGTAGGTCATTACGATAAAAATGGCGATGTTCATTATGATCTACTCTCCTGCCTGCAGAAATCAATCAGAGGCTCTGATCCCGATGCCGCTGTATTTTATCTAGCAAAAATACTTGCCTCCGGTGATCTTTTATCTGCCTGCCGCAGAATCCTTGTTATAGCAAACGAGGATATAGGATGCGCATATCCTCAGGCCGCATCTCTTGCCTATGCCTGTACCGAAAGCGCAAGAGCCCTCGGACTTCCCGAGGCGGCAATTCCCCTTTCCAACATTGTAACTATTCTTGCCACCGCACCAAAGTCCAATACCTCATACCTTGCATTCCATGCGGCAAGCGAAGATATATCCAAGGGACTTGGACAGGAGGTTCCTAAGCATCTTCGCAGTCCGGGATTTGAGGGATATATATACCCTCACGACTACGAAAACGATTATGTCAAGCAGGATTATCTGCCAAAGGATCTCATTGGAAGAAAATATTACGAGTTTGGAACTAATAAAACCGAGCAGGCAGCTAAAGCATATCACGACTTTATTATATCGAGCTATTCAGGTCGCAAAAAGAGTTAAATTACATAATACGACCGAATGTCAATAAATTCAACTTGACAAAATATGCTTTATTTGTTATAATTATACATAATCAATTATTTGTAGGAGATGGGACTTCTATGATTTATCATTTTATTCTTAATCCTAAGTCGGGTCAAAGCCCCCAGCAAAAGGAAATGGAGCAAAAAATCGTTGATGCCTGCCTTAAAAGGCAGTTAAGCTATCATATATACTATACCACCTGCCGTAAGAACTCTATAACCTACATCAGATCGATGATTAAAGAGTATCCTGACGAAAGACAAAGATTTATCTGCGTCGGCGGTGATGGCACCATCAACGAGGTTGCAAACAGCGCCGCAGGAAACCCCAACATTGAGTTTGGTGTAATTCCTAACGGCTCGGGCAACGACTTTGTAAGAAACTTCACCGCCAGAAAGCGCTTCACCGAAATTGATTCTCAGATTGACGGTGAGGTTCATACCTTCGACCTTATTAAGTGCAACGACGATTATTGTGTTAACATGGTTAACATTGGCTTTGACTGTCAGGTAGTTCTTGAGGCTGATAAATTCCGTAAATATAAGTTTATTTCCCCGTCCATCTCTTATATACTGGGTACTGTTGTTGGATTCTTCTTCAGACGTATCGGTACTAAGATGAAGATTATGTTTGACGATGGTGAGGTTATAGACAAGGAGCTTACGCTCACAGCTATCGGTAACGGTAAGTTCTGTGGCGGTGGATTTATGTCTGCCCCCCGTGCCAGCCTTAGCGACGGACTTATGGATATATGCATTATTGATAAGGTAAACAAACCTACCTTTATTCAGCTTGTCGGATCATACAAGGCGGGTACCTTCCTTGAGAAAAAGAGTGCTCAGAAGATCATCACCTACAAGCAAACAAATCACTTTGTCATGGAATTTGAAGAGCCTATTCCGATCTGTATTGACGGAGAGGTTTCCAATGCAAAGAGCGTTGATTTCACAGTTATTCCTAAGGAATTTAACTTTGTTATCCCCAAGGGATCAGCGCTTAAATACCCTGATAAAAAGTGAAATAATATATGAATATGTTTGAAAAAAGGCCGCTGTGTCTGATACTATGTATTGGTCTTGGCGGCTTTTTACTATTTAGTTTGGAAAACAGAATAATAAGAGTAGCTCTTGTTGGTTTGGCCGTTCTGCTCGGAATTATCTCTGTTATTTTGTTAATTATAAAGAAGAGTTATATTATTACTCTTCTTTCATGCGCAGCTATATTGATATCATCACTCTGCTCGTTTATTTATTTTGATCACTATTTCAAGGCCTATGAATTATATAACGAGCCCGTTGAGATAGTTGGCCGTGTTGAAAACGTTACGCAGTCCTCATCCTATTCACTGCGTCTGCTCGTTGACGTTGAAAGTATTAACGGTTCGAATAATAAAGGATACAGATTTTACGCATATCCTACAAAGGCTGAAGCAAGTGGAATTATCGAAGGCACACGTATAAGCTTTAAAGCAACGCTAAGCGGATTCTCAGATGAAAGCTTCAGCTACAATATTTCCCGTGGCATAAACGCCTATGCAGGTGATATTGAGGATCTCACTGTGCTTGAACAAACCGACGGAAGTCTTAAGATGCGCTTTGCCCGCGCCAAAGAGTATGTGACAAGATATATCATAAAGCTGTCAAACAAGGATACAGGTGCAATTCTCTCGGCCTTGTTGCTTGGCGAGCGAGATTACCTACCGGATCAGCTACGCCTTGATTTTAAGCGCATTGGCATCTCCCACATTCTAGCGCTCAGTGGTATGCACCTTGCAATTATCTCAATCGGACTTGAAAAATTCCTTTCTTTTATCAGGATCAAAAAGAAGCTCAGAGTTGGTATAACCGCAGGATTTGTTGTTTTGTACATGGCTCTCACAGGATTCTCCGTTTCGGTTGTAAGGGCCGGTTTGATGCTTGTTATATCTTCAGCATTATACTTACTTTCAAGAAGCAAGGACAGTCTTACATCCCTATCCGTTGCGGTTACAATCATCTGTCTTATAAGTCCGAATTCCATAATGGATATATCTCTGTGGCTATCAGCTTTGGCAACCTTTGGCATTATCTCGTTTGCCGAATACAGTTCTAGCCTTGCGCCAGTAAAGACCAAGAAAGAAAAGATAAAAAGATATATTTCCCTATCTATTCTTGCATCTATATATGCAATTAGCTGTACCATGGCAATTTCCGTAATATCCTTTGGCGGAATATCCATTTTTGCGCCTATAACAACAATTATCTTCTCTCTGTTGGCAGAAATGATAATGTATCTTGGTTGCTTTATGCTGCTTATAGGCTGGCTTTTACCTGTGGGATGGATTATCAAGCCTCTTTCTAGCCTGATGACTCTCCTTGCCGGTGTATTTTCAAGCATTAAGATTTCATATGTTTCAACAGCCTTTAATTTTGTAACAGTTATTGTACTGGTGTATACAGTTCTTTTCTATCTGTTTCTTATTCTTAAACTTAAAAAGCCCTCTGTGGCACTTAACGTTCTTGTAATCATATATGTGATTGTAAATATTGTTCCTACCGCTGCAACCGTATTCGAAAATCATAAGGAAACTGCTGCATATTACTCATCATCAAAGTGTGATCAGTTTGTTATTCGCTCCGAAAACGAAGTCTGCCTAATAAATTCCTCGCAATATAGCAAAAATCTGGCATATACGTCCTTAGACCTGCTTGAAGCTGCGAAGGTAACTTATCTTGACAAATACTATCTGACACACTATTCATGGAGCATTGATGATGAGCTGAAGGTGCTTATGTACAATATTCCGATAGATGAGGTTTATATTCCCGAGCCACGCAATGAAGATGAGGAAACAATACTAAAAATTATATACAAATCTGTTGAAAACAGCCGTACAAAAATTGTAGTCTTCAGAGAATATGAGACGGTTATGGTTGGTGATTACAGTATTAATCTTCTTTACTCTGTTCCATACGGAAACACGTCTATGAATGCATTTACAGTTGCCTCGGGGGATGATATTTACACATATATTTCTTCCGGCCTGTTGGCTAGTGATGAGGCCGAAGGACTGAATGCATGTATTTCGCTTACAGATCATCTTATCCTTGGTGACCACGGCAAGAAATATAAAGAAAAAATTTATCTTAGTGAGGAATATCCTGATTTAGAAAATATAATAATTAATTCGGATAACATTTTTCTTACACAGGATAGCATGCAATATTATATGGATAATAATTGCAATATTTATGCTCGCGATGATAATATTATTTATTTCACAAAATAAAAAAACAGCCGTGAAAATCGGCTGTTTTTTCATATTAAACGTTGAAGAGGAACTCTACTACGTCTCCATCCTTCATAACGTATTCCTTACCCTCGGAGCGAAGCAGCCCCTTTTCCTTTACCTTGTTTCTATCACCCTCACGAGTCAGATCATCAAAGGCAACAACCTCAGCACGGATAAAGCCACGCTCAAAGTCGGTATGTATCTTACCGGCCGCACCGGGAGCCTTGGTTCCCTTCTTAATTGTCCATGCACGAACCTCCTTAGGTCCTGCAGTAAGGAAGGAGATAAGGCCAAGGAGCGAGTAGCTGGACTTAATAAGCTTGTCAAGACCGCTTTCCTCAATTCCAAGGTCAGCAAGGAACATTTCCTTTTCCTCTCCGTCAAGAGCGGCGAGCTCAGCCTCAATCTGTGCGCTTACAGCGATGATCTCACTGCCCTCGCTATCAGCATGAGCCTTAAGAGCCATATAGTGCTCGTTATTTACATAATCACCGTTTACCTCACCCTCGGAGATATTAGCGGCGTAAATGGTAGGCTTAAGAGTAAGCAGACGGGACTCTTCAATCCATGCAACATCCTCGTCGGAAAGATCGACGGTGCGTGCACATTTGCCGGCCTCAAGAGCCACCTTAACTCTTTCAAGAACCTCAAGCTTCTCAAGAAGCTTCTTATCAGCTCTTGCCGCCTTTGTTGTTCTATCAATAGCTCTCTCTACAATTTCAAGGTCGGAGAGAATAAGCTCAAGATTAATGGTTTCAACGTCACGGATAGGATCAACACTGCCCTCAACGTGAACAATGTCATTATTTTCAAAGCAACGAACAACGTGTACGACCGCATCAACCTCACGGATATTGCCAAGGAACTTGTTGCCAAGGCCCTCACCCTTAGATGCGCCCTTTACAAGACCTGCAATGTCAACAAATTCGATAATAGCAGGGGTATACTTATCGGGGTTATACATCTCTGCAAGCTTGTCAAGACGCTTGTCGGGCACGGCAACAACGCCAACGTTAGGGTCGATTGTGCAGAAGGGATAGTTTGCAGACTCTGCGCCCGCATTTGTCAAAGCATTAAAAAGCGTACTTTTTCCCACGTTGGGAAGTCCTACGATACCAAGTTTCATTTATTTTACTTCCTTATTTTTTATTAACTATACTATTATACAATATACTTCCCTGTTTTTCAAGCATTTTGTTTCTTATTTTTCATATTTGTTTTTTTATTTTTTAAAAAAATTCATAAAAAGTTCTTGATTATCACAAAAATATAATGTATAATGTAATTGTTAAGATTTTAATATTTTTAACAAAGTTAACAATTTGATATACACAAGATAAAAGAAAGGAAATGAAAATGGAAACAAAGCTTCTTATAGTTGATGATGACGTTAATATTTGCGATATGCTTCGCCTCTATTTTGAGAACGAGGGATATAAGGTAAAAACTGCAAACGACGGTATGGACGGTATAAGCTATTTTAAGGCCTTTGAGCCTGATCTCGTGCTTCTTGACATAATGATGCCTAAGAAGGACGGCTGGCAGGTTTGCCGTGAGATCAGAGAGGTTTCTGCCAAGCCCGTTATTATGATAACCGCTAAGGGTGAGGTGTTTGACAAGGTTCTCGGCCTTGAACTCGGCGCCGATGACTTTATTGTTAAGCCCTTTGATATGAAGGAGCTTTCTGCAAGAATCAAGGCTGTGCTTCGTCGATATAATGCGCAGTGTAAGGGCCAGGATAACGAGGTTGTTAAGTTTGAAAATATGGAAATCAGCCTTCAGAAATACGAGCTTAAGCTTTGTGGCAAGGCAATTGACATTCCTCCGAAGGAGCTTGAGCTTCTCTACTTCCTCGCCTCCAACTACAACCGTGTGTTCACCAGAGATCAGCTTCTTGACAAGGTTTGGGGCTTTGACTATCTCGGCGACTCCAGAACCGTTGACGTACACGTTAAGCGTCTGCGTGAAAAGCTTGAGGGTATATCCGACAAGTGGGTTCTTAAAACCGTTTGGGGCGTTGGATATAAATTTGAATCTCTATCATAAAAAATATTGGGGCTTTGCGCTTGGCAAAGCCCCTTTTTGTTTAGAAATTAAAAGTTAGTTGATCGAGTAAAGAACCGTTAGACGGAAGTGCAAGCTTCTTACACTTAAGTGCATCCTGACCGATATCATCAATTCTATCGGTTACAAGGTCAACCTTAACACCCTTCTTAGGCAACTTCATAATCTGAATGCCACCCGCAGTTCGAGTAGCTTTAACCGGAATGAGACTGCTCTTAATAAGCATTCCCCTGCCCCCATCACTACGAATAAAGAGGTTAACAGGCTTGTCACCCTCGTAAACAGCACCGGCAAGAGCCGACTCGCTTGAATATGCACTGGCAATCTTACGGCGACGTGTTTTAGCCTCGTAGGCAGAAAGGTTTACACGCAGGCCCTTTCCGTTTTCAAATATATAAACCATGTGATGGTTGGGGTTAAGATCATAAATCATCTTGCATGCAACAACACGCTCGCCATCCTCCATACCAAGCTTAGTGGGAACATAGTCACCCATCTGGCTTGCCTTGGTAAGCTCAAAGTCATTAACCTTAGCACGGTAGATCTGTCCTTTGTCCGTGAAGAAGAGAATGTCACCACGGTTATCAGTATCCTCCTGATATAGCACAAAATCGCCATCCTTAAGCTTATGCTCCTCGGCACGTGCCGCCTGAACAGAAAGCTTCTTGAAATATCCGCCCTTAGTAAGAATGAGACGGCAGTTGTAGTTCTCAAAGAAGATGTCTTCTTTTGCTTCAGATAACTCACCTTCCTTAGAAATAATTTCTGTTTTTCTGGGCTTGCCGTACTTCTTCTTAACCTCCTGAAGCTTAGAGATAATAGTTCCCTTAAGCTTGATTTCATCACGAAGAGTTTCCTTGATATCAGCAATCTGCTTTTCAAGCTCGCTGATCTCCTCAACCCTGTTAATTATGTACTGACGGTTGAGATTACGAAGCTTAATGTCAGCAATATACTCCGCCTGAATCTTGGTAAGATTAAATCCTGCAGCAAGATTAGGAACAACGTCCTCCTCGCGCTCGGTATTTCTGATGATCCTTATAGCCTTATCAATATCCAGCAATATAGCAGCAAGACCGCGAAGGAGCTCAAGCTTGTGTTCCTTTTTGCCAAGCTCAAAGGTCAGCTCACGTGTTACGCACTTCACTCTAAACTTGATCCACTCGTTAAGTATCTCACGGATACCAAGCTGCATGGGTGTTCCATCAACAAGAATATTGAAGTTACAGTCAAAATTGTTTTCTAGCTCAGTCATTGTGAAGAGCTTTTTCATAACGAGCTCCGGATCAGCATCCTTCTTTAGATCAAAGGTAAGCTTGAAGCCGTTAAGGTCGATAGCATCTCGAACGTCTGTTACTTCACGAAGCTTGCCCGACTTTATCATATCGGTTGCCTTTTTCATAATGGCTTCAATAGAGGAAGAGTAAGGAATCTCCAGAATATCTATACAGCTATTCTTTTTAACATACTCATATTTCGCCCTCATTTTAAAGCTGCCCGAGCCACTTTCATAGATCTTGCGCATCTGTTCTCTATCATAAAGAATCTGCGCTCCACCGGGAAAATCAGGCGCCTTAACAATATCAAGCATACGGTCAATGGTAGTGTTAGGATTCTTCAACAGAGCTATTGTTCCGTCGCAAATCTCATTAAGGTTAAACGAGCAAATCGAGCATGCCATACCAACAGCAATGCCGAGGTTAGGAGATACAAGAATGTTCGGGAAGGTGGTGGGAAGGAGCGATGGCTCCTCCATTGTATTGTCATAGTTAGGAACAAAATCCACCGCATCCTTGTCAATTCCTGAGAATAATTCGTGGCAGAAATCATCAAGCTTGGCCTCAGTATATCTTGAAGCGGCATAAGCCATATCTCTGGAATAATGTTTACCAAAAGATCCCTTGGAATCAATAAAGGGATGAAGCAGAGCCTCGTGTCCCTTGGTAAGTCTTACCATCGTTTCATATATAGAAGAGTCGCCATGGGGATTAAGACGCATTGTTTGACCTACAATATTGGCGCTCTTTGTTTTTTGTTTAGTGAGAAGGCCCATTTCATACATTGTATAAAGGAGCTTTCTGTGGGCAGGCTTAAAGCCGTCTATTTCCGGAAGTGCTCGAGATACAATAACGCTCATGGCATAGGGCATATAGTTTTTCTCAAGTGTTTCGGTAATCGGCTGTATAGTAGCAGCTGCCTCATTTTCTATAGGATTTTCTATAACCTTTTTCTTAGCCATTGTTATCCTGCCTTAAATTTATTACGGTATGCGCTGCGGCGCGAATCATCCTGTTATAAAGCGCAAGACCGACCCCCTCCCTTGAAGGAAGTGGAGCGTATATCTTGCTGAAATTATGCTTATCAGCCTCACGCAAAATTGCAAATAGTTTTTTCGCCTGCTCTGAGATATCATCACTTGCGCCGAGAACAAAAATGTGAGCGGTTGGAATCGCCACTTTGATAATTGACTCCTGCTCAGTATAGCAAATAATTGCCGCATTGTGAAGCTTCTCAGCGTTAATATAATCAATCACGCTCTCTACCTCGCCATCAAGAAGCACAAGAGGTGACTCGGGCGCATAATGACGGTACTTCATTCCGGGAGAAAGAGCAACAGCCCCCTCTGCCAGTCTATCAGTAACGGCATCTGCGATAGCAACAGGCGCAATGCAAGCGAGCTCGTCCACTGTAATTCTGCCGGGGCGAAGAAGGGTTAATGCCCCGTCATCCTCAAGCTTAACTATAGTTGATTCTAGGCCTATCTCACAATCACCGCCATTGATAATAACATCAATTCTTCCCTGCATATCATCGATAACATGAGAAGCTGCCGTGGGTGAAGGACTGCCCGACAGGTTTGCCGAGGGAGCGGCAATAGGTCTGCCTGAAAGAGCAATAAGTCTGTTTGCAACCGGATGAGATGGGCATCTTACAGCAACGGTAGACAGCCCGCCCCTGGTTTCCATCGGAACGCTGTCCTTAGCTTTAAGAACAACGGTCAAAGGTCCGGGCATAAATCGCTCGGCAAGCTTGTAATATACATCGCTTGTATAAGTATAAGCCTCTGCATCATGGGGATCTGCAATATGAATTATAAGCGGATTGTCCGAGGGGCGTCCCTTAGCGGCATAAATAGCCCGTGCGGCATGGGGATTTGTTCCGTCACCGCCAAGACCGTATACCGTTTCAGTAGGAAAAGCTACCAGGCCGCCGCTTCTTATAACTTCTGCCGCATATTTAATGTCGTTTTCGCTGTTTTCGAGGTGAGCCAAATCTATATTGATTATTTTAGTTGTCATTCTGCTCCCCCTTAAGACGCTCGGCTGTATCGGCCGCAATAAGGTCGTCAACAATACAGTCGATATCTCCGTTTAAAAAGCCCGAAAGCGAATAAATCGTCTTATTGATTCTGTGGTCGGTTACTCTGGATTGTGGGAAGTTATAGGTACGTATCTTCTCACTTCGATCACCGCTGCCTACCTGGCTTTTACGTGTGGAGGCAATCTCCTCCTCCTGAGCACGCAGCTTCATGTCATAGAGCTTAGTATAAAGAATCTTAAGCGCCTTTTCCTTGTTCTGCAGCTGGCTTCTCTCCTGGTCACACTCAATAACGATACCGCTAGGCTTGTGAGTAAGTCTGACAGCAGACTCCGTTTTATTAATATGCTGACCGCCGGCTCCGCTGGACTTACAGGACTCAAACTTAAGGTCAGCTGGATTAACCTCGACCTCAACATCATCTGCCTCGGGCAAAACCGCAACTGTAACAGTAGAGGTCTGTATTCTTCCGTTAGACTCGGTTACAGGAATACGCTGAACACGGTGTACACCGCTCTCAAACTTAAATCTTGAGTAAGCGCCCTCGCCTATAACGTTAAAAGAGATTTCCTTAATACCGCCAAGCTCGGTTTCGTTACGATTTACAACCTCGGTCTTGAATCTCCTTGCTGTTGCATACATCGTATACATTCTGTAAAGATCCGCACCGAAAAGAGCCGCCTCTTCTCCGCCGGCTCCCTGCCTTATTTCGACAATAACATTGCGTGAATCGTTTGGATCACGGGGCATAAGCAGAATCTTCAGCTCCTCGGTAAGTCGCTCACAGATCTGCTTATATTCCCTGTGCTCATCCTCTGCCAGCTCACGAAGCTCGGAATCAAGACTTGAATCACGCATCATTTCATCTGATTCTCGAAGTACCCTGTCAGCATCTTTATACTCACGGAACTTCTCAATAACAGGATCAAGCGACTTGTATTCCTTGATGAGCTCGGCATATTTTTTATTGTTTCCGACGATCTCAGGGAGAGTCATCATCTGCTCAATCTCCCTGTATCTATCGTCGGCTCTTTGTAATTTCTGAAAAATCATTCTACTCTCCTCAAAATAATAAGCTTATACTATTTTTGAGGAAAAAACTATTTTATAAATGCGCAGAATGCCTCGTAGGTAGAATAAACGTCAGCCTTAGAAACAACCTCGTAAGGTGCGTGCATGGAAATTACAGGCACACCAAGGTCAACAGTTTCAATATTCTGGTTAGCAATATACTGGGCAACAGTTCCGCCGCCACCCATATCAACCTTACCAAGCTCGGCGGTCTGCCAGATCACACCGTTCTCAGCAAAGAGCTTACGAACAAAACCAACAAGCTCGGCAGATGCATCACTTGTACCGGACTTACCTCTGGAGCCGGTATACTTGCTCATGGTAGTACCGCAGGAGATCATTGCGCTGTTGCGCTTCTCATATACGTCGGCAAAGTTAGGATCATAGCATGCAGTAACGTCTGCGCTGAGACACTTACTAATATTTCTTACAACAACAGGATTCTTGCCGAGAGCATTAGAAATCTCAGAGATAAGATCAACGAGGAATGCAGACTGCATACCGGTAAGACCAACAGATCCAATCTCCTCCTTGTCAGCAAGAATAACCATAACGGTCTTTTTGGTGTTAGGATTGTCAAGAAGTGCTGTTACTGCGGGATATGCGCAAACTCTGTCATCGTGACCGTAGGAAGCGATAAGCGCCCTGTCAAAGCCAATATCACGTGCCTTGAATGCAGGAACGAGAGAAAGCTCTGCGGAAATGAAATCCTCCTCGGTAACACCGTACTTATCGTGAAGAATGGAAAGTGCGGTAAGCTTAACCTTGTCGGAAACCTCCTTGTCATCATAAGGAAGACCACCGATAAGTATATTAAGTGTTTCGCCGCTGATTGCAGTGCCAAGGGGCTCCTGAGACTGCTTTGCGCCAAGATGAGGAAGAAGATCGTTGATGTAGAATACAGGATCGCTGTCATCCTCGCCAATGCATACGTTTACAACCTCTCCGTCAGCCTTAACCATAACACCATGGATAGCAAGAGGAATAGAGGTCCACTGATACTTCTTAACACCACCGTAGTAGTGTGTCTTAAGGAATGCCATACCGCTGTCCTCGTACATAGGAACCTGCTTAAGGTCAAGTCTGGGCGCATCAACGTGAGCCGCTACGATTCTGATGCCCTCCTGCTCAAGGTCATCCTCACCAACGTTAAAGATGATAAGGCTCTTGCCATGGTGGTTAAGGTATCTCTTATCACCAACAGAGAGTTTATCACCGAACTTATACTCGGTATATCCCTTTGCCTTTACAAGCTCGATTGCAGAATCGGTCGCCTCACGCTCGGTCTTGGAGTGATCAAGATAATTCTTATAGCCCTCTGCATAATCGTAGATTGCCTTGATCTTCTCGGGGGTAGCCTCCTCATAAATATTCTTTTTCTTGTAGGAAAGCTTATCAAGCATTTCCTGTCCAATAGTCTTTTCGCTCATGTGTTTATTCACCTTTCAATAAATTAATCAAAAATTTGTTTTAAAACAGCTCTCAGTTGATTGTCAAGCGCCTCAATATCAGAGTTGTTTTCAATAACATAATCCACCTTAGAAATCAGCTCTGCGTCGGAAATTTGAGATGATATCCGCATTACTGCGGCATCCCTGGATAGATTATCACGTGCCATTATTCTCGATATTCTTGTCTCGTAATCCGCAATGACGCAAATAATAATATCGCACTCACGGTCAAATCCGGATTCGTACAGAACAGGAGCATCAACTACTGCGGCCGAACAACCACGCAGGCGGTATTCATTTAGCCGAAGTCTGACCTCATCCAAAATATACCTGTGCGCAATAGAGTTTAAGAGAGCAAGACGCCTCTCGGAGTTTTCACCCGAAAAAACGATATTACTTAATATCCTTCGATTAAGGGCACCGTCTTCGGTAATAATATCCTTACCAAATGCTTTTTCAAGAGCGGAAAGGCATTCGCTACGCCCTACGGTTATTTCCCGATAAACAAGATCGGTATCTATAGTCGGTATATTTTTCTGTCGGAAAAGCTCGCAAAGTGCGCCCTTCCCGCTTCCACTACCGCCACAAAGTCCAATTACCTTCATTTGTCTATTCTCCTTCAAATAATTATTATACAATAAAATAAAGTAGAATGTCAAGTTTTCTTATGTCAGTTTTTTCAAAAAAGAATAAGATATAAAAGAAATTTTTAAGGAGATTTACTTTATGACAAATAATATGACTAAAGTTCACCCGAAATATTTCGCTGCCGCAAACAGCTACAGGGGCTTTATAAATTATTTCGATCGTATTTTTTCTGTAAACGACTACGATCGACTTTACATTTTAAAAGGCGGTCCAGGATGCGGAAAAAGCAGCTTTATGAAAAAGATTTCCTCAACATATGGAGCAAAGAAATGCGCCGTAGAAGAGATATATTGCTCTTCGGATCCCCATTCTCTTGACGGAGTAATTGTAAAAAACGCAAAAAAGAAAATTGCGATCATAGATGGCACCGCTCCGCACGAGAGTGATACAAAAATTCCGGGGGCAATGGATGAGATTATAGACCTTGCACAGGGCTGGGACAATCGCTTGCTGAAAGCACAGGCAAAAGGCATCTCGGAGTTTGTAGCCGAGAAAGGGAGGGCCTATAATGCTGCCTATCATTATTTACATTCCGCAGGCTGCGAGGCCGACTTTGTCAAAAGAATTCATCTCAACTTATTCGAAAAATCCAAAGCAAAAAGCTGGGCAGAGTCAATTTTAAATCATATTCAGGAAGAAAAAGAGTCAAAAATCACCACAAGGCTTGTATCCTCCTTCGGCAGGTACGGAAGGTACAAATTAAATACTCTTAACGAGCTTGGCGACAATATAATATCAGTAGGCGGCGAAGAGTCCGCGGCTATGATTTTCTTAAGCTATGTCTATGAGCTTCTGAAGCATAAACCTTTGTCTATTATTCACTTTTCCTCCCCGCTTGATCCGGAGTTAACAGAGGCAATATATCTTGTTGAACAAAAAATTGCAATCGTATATGACGAAAGCGCTGATAAAAGCTCCAATGAACTCTTCTCTATTTCCCCAGCTGATGAAGAGCGGATGAAGGTGTCAAGAAAATTATATAACGATTGCATGACAGAGGCCAAACGTTGGTTCTCTATAGCTTCTGATATGCATTTCAGGCTTGAAAAAATATATGGCGAGGCAATGAATTTTAATATAAACGACCGCATTCTTGAAAAAAAGTGCGCAGAAATCGATGATATCCTTGAAACTTCGGGATAATTTTCATAATTTCTTGACTTATTTTTTTATTTATGTTATTATAATAAAAGGCACGCTTGTGCGTGCCTTAAAACTTGTTATTTTGTTTCAGTAACAATTCTTGCTGTGTCTCTTGCGATTACAAGCTCCTCGTTGGTGGGAATCATATAAACAAGAACTCTTGAATCATCTGCAGAAAGCTTTACGGGATCAGAAGAGTGACCGAATGTGTTTCTCTCCTTATCAAGCTTAACTCCGAGATATTCGAGACCGCTGAGTGCATTTTCTCTTATATAAGGAGTGTGCTCTCCGATACCTGCTGTAAATACGATAGCATCAAGACCACCCATAGCGGCAGAATATGCTCCAACGTATTTTTTGATCTGGTAGCAGAGCATATCGAAGGCGAGCTTTGCTCTTTCATTACCCTCATTCATAGCACGCTCTACATCACGTGAATCCGAGCCGACACCGCTGATTCCTGCGAAGCCGCACTTCTTATTCATATAATTGTCCATTTCCTCAGCGGTGTATCCCTTTTTGTTCATAATAAAGGGTACAATAGCGGGGTCGATAGATCCACATCTGGTTCCCATAAGAATGCCGTCGAGAGGCGTGAAGCCCATAGATGTGTCTACGCACTTTCCATCCTTAACCGCAGAGATAGAAGATCCGTTTCCAATATGACAGGTAACAATTTTCTTGCCTTCGGCCTCTCCGCCCATAATTCTGATCATCTCACCGCTAACGTATCTGTGAGATGTACCGTGCATACCGTAACGGCGAATTCCGTATTCCTCGTACATATCGTAGGAAATACCGTATGTATATACCTCCTTTGACATGGTCTGGTGGAAGGCAGTATCAAACACAAGAACCTGAGGTGTTTCAGGCATAGCTGCAAGGCAGCCCTTGATACCCATAATATGAGCAGGGTTGTGCAGAGGAGCAAACACTATACACTTCTCTACAGCATCAAGAACCTCGTCATTAAGAAGAACAGAGTTCGCAAAATACTGACCGCCATGCACAACGCGGTGACCGACAGCATCAATTTCATTAATAGAAGAAATACATCCCACAGAGGAGTCAACAAGTGTATCTACAAGAAGCTTCATAGCCGCCGAATGGTCAGGAAGGCTTGTCTCCTTTACATACTCACTCTTTCCGCTGCTCTTATGGATGATTCGGGAACCTACGATGCCAATTCTTTCGCAATTTCCCTTTGCCAGCACTATCTCGCTATCGGTATCGATAAGCTGATATTTCAGCGAGCTTGAGCCGGCATTGATAACTAATACTTTCATAAATAAACTCCTTGGTTAAATTTTTTATAGTGATATTATACATCATTATGATAAATTAATCAACCTCTTTGGAACAAAAAAACTGCAGAAAGGATAGCAAAAATGAAGGTTGTCGCAATAATTTCAGAGTACAATCCCTTTCACCTTGGCCATGAATATCAGGTCAATAGGATTCGTGAAATGCTCGGCCAGGATACAGCTGTAATAGCGATAATGAGCGGCAACTACACACAGCGTGGCGAGCTTGCTATCACTGACAAAACCATAAGAGCCAATGCCGCAGTAGAATGCGGTGTAAATCTCGTGCTTGAGCTCCCCTTCCCGTTTTCTATGTCAAGCGCTGAGTTCTTTGCCAAAAGCGGTGTTAAGATTGCAAACGAAATAGGCGTTGTAGACTATCTTTCCTTTGGTAGCGAAAGCGGTGATATTAACGAAATTTCCGACATTGCATCAATTATGTCCGGCGAGGAATACAGGCTTACTATTGATAGCATGATATCAAATGCTAATTACAAGGATTACGGCTATCCCGAGCTGTGCCAGATGGCATTATCTAAAATATACGGAAGGGATATCCCAAGAGATTTTCTTTCCCCAAACAATATTCTTGCTATCGAATATATTAAGGCAATCACTGCTCTTCAAAGCAACATCAAGCCACTGATAATAAAACGTGAGGGTGCAGGATATCTGGACATCATCAACCCCATGGCAAAATATCAGAGCGCAAGCGCAATAAGAGAGGAATTAATGTCGCAAAACATTTCTGCCCTCGATTATGTTCCCGAATCTGCTAGAAATGTTTATATTGAAGCAATTAATGATGGTAAAATGCCATCAGACACCTCTCTGCTGGACTACAGCGTAATCTCATCCCTCAGACTAAACTCCCCCTCGGCTGGCGTGGACATTCACGATGCTGCGGGAGGTTTATATAACCGCCTCTGCGATCTTAGCGCAGAAGCAACAAGCATTTCCTCTTTGACGTCTTTGGCCGAAACAAAAAAATATACCCGAGCAAGAATCAGACGGGCAATATGGAACACTTACTTTGGCGTTACCTCCTCCAACGTAAAGCATCTTCCTTCTTATACCCAGGTTCTTGCAATGGATAGCACAGGTAGGTCAATACTGAAAAGAATCAAGAAAATGAGCAGCTTCCCCGTCATTACCAAGCCCTCTTCCTACAGAGAGTATAGCGACGAGGTAATAAGCCAAAAGGAGCTCGGAAATAAGGCCGATTCTATTTACGGATTAACTCTGAAAAAAGCGAATTCGGGCCGTTTCCCTCTAACCTTCACACCTTATGTAAAGGACTAGTTCTTTTTGCGAAATGTCCACATAATCGACCTTTGTCGAAGCTATTTACATAAGTTTTTAGCTTTGATATCATATTGTCGGGTGGACAAGTTCGATCATTTTCAAATATTACGAAAGGAGTACATATTATGTTAAATTTTGAAGGCGTAAATGCAAATGAATTTGTTGAATACAAGGGCATTCCCGTCGTACGCCAGGGCGATGATATTTATTTCGGAGACCTTTCGGATAAGTACTACGTCTACATGATGATCATGTCGGATAAGAAATCCCCCAAGGGTGATTTTGATGTACCCGGCACCATTATGGTGCAGCTGCTTGACAGCAAGACCAAAAAGCCTGAAAAGCAGAAGATTACAAACGGACTTGCGGAGGCATTTGAGTTTGCCGAGGCATGGCTTCGTTATAACGACAAGGACTAAAACAGACGATTTGCGTGCGCACATATCAGGATGTGCGCAAGGAGGTAAAAAATGAATAAAATTAAATTAAGCAATCCCGTAAGGTTGATTGCTTTTTTTCTAACTGCTGTTATACTGGTATGCACATTTGGCTTTACCGTAGACGGCTGGAAAATATTTGATAATGATAAAAACCAAACATCAAGTAACGATAATACTCCCCCACCTAACAACGGTGTCACGCCACCTAATGTTGATATTCCCACAGACTCCCTTCCAGAGGCAGAACTACCACTTCCCGAATTCTACAACAGACTTACCGGTCTTGCATGCGATGAAGCTACGGCTACAAAGGCCCACCTGGCATTTGTAATGAACTCGGATATGCCTGCCTATGGCCTTTCCTACGCTGACCTGCTATGCGAGATCCCGATTGAGAATGGAGGATCAAGATACATTGCCTTTGTTCCCAACGCAGACAACCTCTGGAAGGTTGGATCTATAACTTATACAAGAGGCTATATTTCCAATCTTGCAAGATATTTCGGGGCAGTTTGTATTTCAAGCGGTTCTGATGATGTGAAATATTATCCCCAATGCGACATAAAGGATAGCCTTCTCGATCTTACGAAGGCAAGCGGATCACATTATACAGAATTTACGAATAACGTATACACAAACCGTGATCTGCTACTCTCAGCAATTACGAAAGCGGGAATAAATCGGCAGTCCATCCCTGCGCCGACTCTCCCATATAATTTTACTGAATATAACAATACAATAGAGGCAGGAGAAAACAGCAGCTCTACGAGCATAAAATGGTCAGGAGCAGGTCTTAACGGCACAGCTGAGCTAAAATTTGACACACAAAGTGCCGAATATATCCTTTATAAGAACGGCATGCCTTTGACAGACAGCATTAACGGCAAAAACCTTGGATTTACAAACTGCTTTATTTTATTTGCTGATTCTATCAAATATGATACAACCGAATGCAATCAAATGATTATGGATACTATTGGAATCGGTGTGGGATTTTATTTCAGCGACGGATATGCCTATAGTATTACTTGGTCGGCTACATCCGACGGCAATATTTCTTTCTGCGACCAAAACGGAAGCAAGCTTACAGTAAATAGAGGACGCAGCTATATTTGTTACCTGAAATCATCCCAAATGGGACTTCTATCCTATGAATAAAACGTTTAAAGACAGTGCGCCATATACGGCCTCTGTCTTTTTTTATATTGACATTATATCTTAGATATGATAAAATAGTTGTATACTCTTTTAAAGAAGGTTATATATAATGACTATTATAGAATTTTACGACAGAGCCGGAATAGAAAACATTGCGGGCTCTATCCTCTGTAACCCCGAAAGAATGATACTAGTGGGTGATGCAAGGGAAAAAATGCAGAAAAGCCGTGAGGTTTATCGGTCAATCCTTAAAAAGCGTGGCATTAAAACAGAAATAAACTGCATTTATTTAGACAAAAACAATTTGAATTCTATTGTAAGCATACTCGAAAGCATCGTTACAGAATACGGCGATTGCATTTTTGACCTTACCGGCGGCGAGGAGCTTTATCTTGTCGGCGTTGGCATTATCATGGAAAAATATAAAAGCAAGGTGCAATGCCATAGATTTAATTTTGTTGATAATATGCTTTACGATTGCGATGCCGACGGCAATGTTTGCTCTACTGCCCCGTTCATTTTCTCAATAGAAGAAAATATAGGATTTTACGGTGGAAGGCTTGTGACCGATCCAACAAAGCCCCTTTACACGTACCAGTGGAGCTTTTCCGATGAGTTTCTTAAGGATATAAATCTCATGTGGTCTATATGCAAAAAGCATACAGGACAGTGGAATAGCCAGACTTCAGCCTTTGGTTTGCTTTTCGATATGTTTGCAGATAAGGACTCACTTACAGTCAATTATACCGAGGCTATTGCAAGGGATCATTTTATCTCGGCTAACGTTACCTATAATAGCTTTCCTTGGATAATATCCCAGCTTGTTGAATATAAGCTTATCAAATACTCTAATTATTATGGACAAGTTACTATTGAGTTTAAGAATAGCCAGATAAAGCGTGTGCTAACCACGGCAGGTCAGCTGCTTGAGGTTTATGTCGCGTCGGTTCTTAAATCTCTTAAGAACAACGACGGATCACCTTTATATCACGATATTATCGTCGGCGCAATCATTGACTGGGACCACGATAGTCCCGAAGAAGAGATAAGGACTATTAATGAAATTGACGTAATTGCCATGAAGGGCGCTATACCTGTATTTATCTCATGCAAAAACGGTTTCTTTGATGTCAATGAACTTTACAAGCTTAACACGGTTGCAAATCGATTTGGCGGCAAATATGTAAAACGTGTTCTCGCCGCATCAAAATCATTTAGCGGAAATGCTAAATACAGCCAGCTGCGATCCAGAATGGAAGATATGAACATTCTTTTCCTCGATAGTATTTCCTTGACAAGCACAGAAAGTTTCGCCTCAATCCTAAGCTCACTTTGGATATAAAATAACTAAAAGGATACGCGATATTCCCTCGTATCCTTTTTTCTTTTATTTTATTCCAAAAATGTATAAATCTCATAATATGACAAAAACTATCATAGCAAACAAAAGCATAAAAAGGAGATTTTTGTATATATATGAAAGCAACCGGAATTGTTCGTAGGATTGATGACCTCGGACGTGTAGTTATACCCAAGGAGATTCGCCGTACTATGAGGATCAAGGAGGGAGAGCTCTCGTTTATAACATTGACAGAGTTCGATAGATTTTATATTGCTTTACATAGTGTGGTAGAAAGAACAAAGGCGGAGTGATTTACTCCGCTTTTATTAGTATAATTATTCAACAAATGGGTTTGATAATACATAAGGCAAGTGCGTATCAATTTCTAACTGTATTACAGGGGTAGGAAATTCCTCTTGTAAAGGTCTCTCATTGGGACAGGTAAAACCTTGAAAGGAAAATCCTTATCGGGTGCATAGCTATGCTCCCAACAATATTCAATTTGTTCCCTACCATCAGGAAGTAATGATTTCTTCACTATTTCAGGGCTATCCACTATTGAGCCACAAATATGATACCATCCATTATACCAAATTGTTCCCTCTTTTTCTAAACATCCCGAAACATTAAAGGTCTCGGCAGGCTTTTGAGGATCAATTCCAAAGCAACGTAAAAAGTCGAGTACTTTATCTGACGCTTTAAGGATTGCTTTATCAAAATTTTGACAGTTAATGCAATCACACTGCTGACTCATCGTTGGAATATTAGTTCTTTCATAAAACGCACGAGTACGCTCCACATCAATGTCAAGTATAAAGTTGGCAAATTTGATAATCATGGGTATCTCCTTTCTGAATGTTGTTTTCTTAATTATACAATAACAAAATTTAAAAGTCAACCTAAAAGTATAAATCCCCTTTATTTACAAATACTAACATCACACCTAAAATAAAAGGAGATTTTTGTATATATATGAAAGCAACCGGAATTGTTCGTCGAATCGACGATCTTGGACGTGTGGTTATTCCTAAGGAAATCAGACGCACTATGAGGATCAAGGAGGGAGAACCCTCTTTTACAACATTGACACCTTTCGACAGGTTTTATATTGCATTACATAGCTTACTTGATAGAATTAATCAACAAAAAACATTACTACCGAAATATGATTTGTAGTTGCATTAGAATAAAATATGTGATATAATATGTATATATGTGTTAAGGAGAATGAACTATGTCATATTATAATATCGAACAATGGACTATACGAGACGTTGCCAACGCTTTCAAAAACGCCAACGGAGATTCTTCAAATCGAAAAGTTGTTGTACCTATATTTCAACGAGGATTACGGTGGGAGGATTCTAGAAGGGAGCAATTCATTGACTCGTTATACCAGGGATATCCTTTTGGTTCATTATTGTTTGCCAAGCAAGAAGACCCGAACACTTACTCGGTTGTAGATGGTCTGCAAAGAAGCTCCACGGTATGTGATTATGTATTTAATCCTTTAAGCAAAAACAATGTTGGAAAAATAGATGATGAAGTTTTATCAGAAATTAGACTAGCTTTATTTCCTGATAATATGAATATAACCATTAACGAAAAAATTGAAAACATTATTTTGACATACTACCACGAAAAACGAACGTTTGATAGTATCGAAAATTTTGAGTTGGCAGTTAGAATTATGAGCGAAATACCAAGCAACTGTGACCCTATGCTATGTGCTCAAAAAATAACTAATGCTCTTAGACCATTCATGCAAAAGCAAAAGAGCATTTATGAAAAGATATGTTCATCAAATGTTCCTATTGTTGTATATTCAGGCCCCAAAGATTTATTAAATGAAATCTTTAATAGAATCAACGTAAAAGGTATTCCTTTGAATCCCTATGAAATATACGCCGCCGTTTGGTCACAAAGTAGAAAGCCTGTTAATACTCCTGAAATTGTTCAAAAAGTAGTTGATAAATATTTGACTCTCACATCAGCCGGTTATGATGTTGATGAATTTGACGCAAATCAATTATTAACAAGCAAAGAATTAACAGCATTTGAATACTTATTTGGATTAGGTAAATATTGGGCAAAGAGATTTGAATGCCTTAGAATTACAAAAGATGAAAAAAACGACACAGTAAACGAAATTGGTTTTGAAATTATAGATGCGTGCATTAATGATAGCAAAAATCTACCTAATCTTGATAAAGACTTATTTAAGTATAACATAAATAAGCTTCAGAAACGAATTGAAGAAGCAATATTTTATGTACAAGAATCTATAGCAACTATTAGCGAGTTCAAAGGTAATAAACGAGCTTATAAAGCTCTTCATTCAAAATATCAAATTATTTCTCTTATTTCTTTCACATTCAAGCAGATGTATGATCTTGGAAATTTAGACACTAAAAAAGCATCATGGAAATTGCTTGAAAATACTTTAAGAGCCAAATTGCGTGCACACTATGTTGCAGATATAATTTCAAATGAATGGCACGATGGTGGTGGTGGAAAAGTATTCACAGCAAATAGGGAAAATAAGTATTTGGAAGATCTATCAAGAAACAGGTGGGAATCCTTATTGGATAATTATTATCAAAGCCAATTAGCTGAAAAACAAGCGGAACGTTTTTCCAACCCCACCAACGCAGATTCCGTTATTTTGAACTGTATTTACATAAACATTTTCTCGGCGAATGATCAACTTTCTACAAAAAAATTTGATATTGAGCATTTAGCAACTAAAGAAAAAATGCGAAAGTTAATGAAACCTTTTATTTATTTGCGACTACCTGTAAGTTGTATTGCTAATTTATGTTATTTACCCGAGGATATTAATAGAGGTAAAGGTGAAAAAACTATTTATGAAGTACACAACATGTCAATGCCTATAGATGTAATTGAAAATAAATTTAGCTTTACATCTTCTACCGATTTTGATTGGATGTTTATTGAATATAGTAATGCAAATGAACTACAAAACAATTATCTTGCATTCATCAATAATCGATACAAAATTATTAAAAAAATGTTTTTAAAGTCGTTAGGGCATAATGATTAAAACTATTGTATAAATCTCCTTATTTTACAGATACTAACATTGCAGAAATCTGTAATTTAAGGAGATTTATATATAGATATGAAAGCCACAGGAATTGTCCGCAGGATT
>JAGCLY010000026.1 GCA_017646745.1 Clostridia bacterium | reverse complement strand
GAAACCGCAACTCGCGATCACCCCAAGGAGTACGCTGTCGACGGTGCACTCTATTACGCGAAGTTTCTGAAGGAGGACTACAATGTTATCGCAGTTGCCGTCAGTGGCACCAAGCGTGAAGCCGCAAAGGTGTTTACTGATCTCCACACCGTATTTGTGTTCAACTTTGACGTTGACACCGAGGATAAGGGGGAGGAGTACAGCTGTGGCGCAAAGGATCTCTTCGGTCAGATAGGCTCTACCACCGCAGAATATAGCCCTGACGGATATTATTTCGGCAAGGCAGGAGATGAGTTCGTTCTTGTACTTAAGGCAGAGTCAAACGTAACCGTGGCTATGTCTCTTGTTGATAATCTTTCGGCAATTTACGGCGCGGATAAGATCTCCTCGATTACCGTAAACGGCAGAGCATCCGAGACCTGCATTTCGGGTGGTTCTGTAAATCTTGTGCTTGAAAAGGGGACTAATACAGTTAAATTTACTCTTAAGGAGAATATCAATCTTCGCTCTGTAAACTTTAAGTCGGAGGGAAAGCTCAACCTTATTGATCCCGAGAAGGCGCACGAGCTTCTTCTGATGTCCTACAACATCCGTATCGATGCAAACTCGGGCTATCAGGATTGGGATCAGCGTAAATCCCACCTTGCGCTTCACATACTCACCTATTCTCCCGACGTTATCTGCTTCCAGGAGGTTAAGAAGAATCAGCATACCGACCTTGTTACCCTCATTGGCGATACCTATGAAATAATCTGGTATGCAAGACAGGGAGGCTCTAATCCCGAGGGACTGGCGGTGGCCTATAAAAAGGCCGAATTCACCGAGATGTCGAGAGGTATGTTCTGGCTTTCCGAGACTCCTGAGGTCGAGTCTATGGGCTGGGATGCGCAAAGCTATCTCCGTATTGCAGTAAACGCGATAATCACACATAAGGAAAGCGGACAGACCATTAACGTTTATTCGGTTCACCTTGACAGCCACGTCCGTGAGGCCTGCCATAAATCTATGGAGCTGGTAATGGAAAGAGCATCGCAGTACGATTACCCAGTATACATTGCAGGCGATTTTAACGCTACCTACCTTTCTTACGCTCACTACGTAACCGATTCTAGCTATCACTGTGCGCAGTACGTTGCTCCCTCAACAGAGTTTAGCAATACCGCAGGCTATGACGGTCAATGGATAGGTGTGCCTAACTACACAAAGAAGGCTATCGACCATATATTCGTAAGCCCCGAGCACTTCGTTCCCCTGGAGTATAAGCCCTGCCGTGATAAGTGGGGAGAGAAATACTTCCACTCTGATCACCTGGAAATAGTTTCGAGGGTGCTTCTCTTAGCAGAATAATATTAAGCTTTAACGGCAGGACGCTTTGTCCTGCCGCTTTTCTTACTTTGAACGAAAAATGTATAATAAAAAAATATTTAAAATGCTCGGGTTGTGCATTGTGCACAAAAAACAGCTCTTTTTTTTGCATATTTACCAATTTACTTTTTAATAATACTGTGCTAAAATATTTATAGTACCATTTTAAACAGGCGGTTTTTACCGCACCTAAATTTGTAAAGGAGAAAAAGAAAAATGGCAAAACGTGTTTTGATGGCGCTTTTACTTTGCGCTATACTGGTTTGCTCTTGTCTTTGGATTATCGGATGTACTCCCGATGACAATCCCGACACAGATCAGGGCCAGACCGGCAATGGTGGAGGCGAAAACAACACTCCCGATGACGAATACTACATAGTTGACGTTCAGATGGTAACTCCTCCCACAAAGAATGATTACGGTGAGGGCGATGTTTTCGATCCTACCGGCATGGTTCTTAAGGTAATCTGGAACGACGGCTGGGAGCAGCTTGTTGAGGATGGAAAGAACTGTATCTTCTCTCCTGCAGGTCCCATTACCTCGGATACCGAGGCTATTACCGCAACATATGATGACAAGACCTTTACTCTTCCTGTAACGGTTAACAAGATCGCAGGCATCGAGCTTGTATCTCAGCCTGCAAGAAATATGTACGTAGAGGGCGAGGCCTTCTCTCCTGTAGGTCTTACTATCGTTACTAGGCTTGAGAACGGCGAGGTAGGTAAGGTGCTTACCGACTACACTCTTTCTGAAAATGCCAAGGCACTCTCTCCCGAGGATGATAAGGTAACCGTTTCCTACGAGCGCTCGGGTAAGCTTTACACCATTGACATCCCCGTTATCGTATTTGATAATGATGCCGTAATCGTTACCGAGGCTGAGGCAGGTACCGTTGTTGGCGGCGAAAAGGTACAAAGCTCCTCTATTCTTAAGTATGCTTCGGGCAACAGCTTTGTAAGAAATCTTAAAGAGGGTGGCACTATCACCATTATCATTAATGCTGCCAAGGATACCAAGGCTTCTATCCGTTTTGTTGCTTCCTCCTACGAGGATGCGCTTGATGAAAATGGCGAAAAACTTGACTACACCATTCCTCTTCAGATCAACAAGGTGGTTACCGTAACTCTTAACGGTGTTGAGATCCAGATCGGAGATGACGAGATCCTTCCCGGTGGTTATGATGACGAGAGAGGAAATCTCTCCCGTTACTGCCATTGGTACGAGATCGCACTTGATAACGTTGATCTTCACGAGGGCGAAAATACCTTTGTTATCACATCTAAGGTT
>JAGCLY010000025.1 GCA_017646745.1 Clostridia bacterium | reverse complement strand
CGGGTAGCAGCTGCGAATGCAAGCTGGCACTCGGTGTTAACGTTGATCTTGGATACGCCGAGGTCGATAGCCTTTGCAATCATCTCAGCGGGGATACCTGTACCGCCGTGAAGAACGAGGGGCATTGCACCGGTCTTCTGCTGAATAGCGTCAAGAGTCTCGAAGGAGAGACCGGGCCAATTCTCAGGATACTTACCGTGGATGTTGCCGATACCTGCCGCAAGCATGGTTACGCCGAGATCAGCGATCATCTTGCACTCAGCGGGATCCGCACACTCACCTGCGCCAACAACGCCGTCCTCTTCGCCACCGATAGAACCAACCTCTGCCTCGAGAGAGATGCCCTTTTCGCCGGTGATTCTAACAAGCTCCTTTGTCTTCTCAATATTCTCCTCGATGGGGTAGTGAGAGCCGTCGAACATTACGGAAGAGAAGCCTGCCTCGATGCACTTAAGTGCGCCCTCGTAAGAGCCGTGGTCAAGGTGAAGTGCTACGGGAACGGTGATGCCAAGACCCTCGATCATACCCTCAACCATGCCAACGATGGTCTTGTAGCCACACATATACTTGCCTGCGCCCTCGGATACACCGAGAATAACAGGGGAGTTCATCTCCTGTGCGGTGAGAAGAATAGCCTTGGTCCATTCCAGATTATTGATGTTAAACTGGCCAACTGCATAGTGGCCTGCCTTTGCTTTGTTAAGCATTTCCTTTGCAGAAACTAACATTGTATATCTCCTTAATAAATAATATTTTAACAATCCATTATATTATACTAAAAATCTTTCCTAAAATCAATACCTAATTGACAAAAATTCAATATAAATAAAAATATTTTGCAAACCTCTTGCTTTTTTTCACCTCATAGTGTAAAATAAATGGTATGAAACAAAATGGGTTGATATGACCTTTTTAAGGAGAGATAAATATGATCGACATTAAATTCCTCAGAGAAAATCCCGAGGTAGTAAAAGAAAACATCAGAAACAAGTTCCAGGATTCTAAGCTGCCCCTCGTTGACGAGGTTATTGCGCTTGACGAGGAGCTTCGTCAGAATAAAAAGCGTGCGGATGACTTAAGAGCAAACAGAAATAAGATTTCTAAGTCCATCGGTATGCTTATGGGCCAGAAGAAGTTTGATGAGGCCGAGGAGGCTAAGAAGCTCGTTGCGCAGCAGGCTGCCGAGCTCGCAGAGTGCGAGGCAAAGGAAGCAGAGCTTTCCGAGAAGGTTCAGAAGATCATGATGATCATTCCCAATATCATTGATCCCACCGTTCCGATTGGTAAAGATGACTCCGAGAACGTTGAGGTAGAGCGCTTTGGCGAGCCTCTTACACCCGATTTCGAGGTTCCTTATCACACCGATATTATGGAGCGCTTCTGCGGCATCGACCTTGATAGCGCCCGCCGTGTTGCAGGTAACGGATTCTATTACCTTCTTGGTGATATTGCAAGACTTCACTCTGCAGTTATTTCCTATGCCCGTGACTTTATGATCGACCGCGGCTTCACCTATTGCATTCCTCCCTATATGATCCGCGCAGGTGTTGTTACCGGCGTTATGTCTTTCGCTGAGATGGAGGCTATGATGTATAAGATTGAGGGCGAGGATCTTTACCTTATCGGTACCTCCGAGCACTCTATGATCGGTAAGTTCATCGACCAGATCGTTCCCGAGGCAGAGCTGCCCTATACTCTCACATCCTACTCCCCCTGCTTCCGTAAGGAGAAGGGTGCGCACGGTATTGAGGAGAGAGGCGTTTACCGTATTCACCAGTTTGAGAAGCAGGAGATGGTAGTTGTTTGCCGTCCTGAGGAATCTCCCGTATGGTTTGATAAGCTTTGGAAGAACACTGTTGATATGTTCCGTACTCTTGATATTCCTGTTAGAACTCTTGAGTGCTGCTCGGGCGACCTTGCAGACCTTAAGGTTAAGTCTATTGACGTTGAGGCTTGGTCTCCCAGACAGCAGAAGTACTTTGAGGTAGGCTCCTGCTCCAATCTCGGTGACGCACAGGCTCGCCGTCTTAAGATCCGTGTAAAGGGCGAGAGCGGTACTTATCTTGCACATACTCTTAACAACACCGTTGTTGCTCCTCCCAGAATGCTTATTGCCTTCCTTGAGAACAACCTTAACGCTGACGGTAGCGTTAATATTCCCGTGGCACTTCGTCCTTATATGGGCGGTGTAGACAAGATCATTCCCAAGAGATAAGAGATGTTATGAAGAATATACTGATTATTGCAGGTCCCTCTGCAGTTGGTAAGACAACTGTTGCTCATCGTATGCTTGAGCTTGACAGCCGTTACGAGTTCGTTCGCTCGGTAACCACCCGCCCTTGCAGAGGAGATCAGTTTAACAGCGAATATATTTATATCAGCGAAGAGCAGTTCCGTGAGCTTATTGCAAACGGCGGTGTCCTTGAGCATACCGAGTACGCAGGTAACTTCTACGGCACTCCCCGCTCTGAGATTGATCGTATCACCTCCGAGGGAAAGGTTCCGCTTCTTATACTTGATATAAATGGAGTAACCTCTCTCTTTAACAATAAGGGTGACATTTCTCCCTGTGGCGTTTATATCTATGATGATATTGATGTTATGGAGAAAAGGCTCTACGAGAGATATGCCGACGATATGGATTCGCCCGAAACTCAGCGTAGATTTAATTCTCGCCGCCGTCAGAATGTTATAGATTACAGCGAGATTCCCGAGCGTCAGTCGGTGTTCTATGCATTTATCGAAAATTGCGCGTCGGTGGATTGCTGTGCGAAAAAGGTTGGCAAGATCTTTGATGATTTCTGTAACGGAGTGCTTAAGGATTCTGAGGCAAATATTGATATTGCAAATCAGCTCTCTGCCTCTGTTGCCAATAAAATGTAAATTATAGATTGCATTATAATACAAAAGCCTATCTGATATTGTTCAGATAGGCTTTTTCTTTACTTTTCTTTGGGGTGGGTTTTCTCGTACTCCTTGGCCTCCTCGGGCATGCATACCCCACAGGGGCGATGCTCATCGGCGATCAGCTCATCAAGCATAAGGTCGGTATACTGTCTATTCTTTTCCACCATTTTTTCTACATGGTAACAGTCTAAGAGATGAACTATCTTTGAGGACTTGTTTATAACAAAGGTTGCATCCTCCGGCGCCACCTTATTGGTATCGTCCTCCTCTTCCTCTTCTTCTTTCTCGAGGTCGTCGGGCACCAGACAATCTCTGCACACAGTATATCCGTTTTGCAGTAGCAGGGTAATATCTCCACTGTGCTGGGTTACATACTCGTCGTTCATTCGGTCGATATGATAGCAGTCGGGCAGATGCAGCACCTTGGTGACAATGCTGTATACATAGGTCAGCTCGGTTTCTTCCTCAAGGCCTTCTTCGTCATCCTCCGGCGTAATCTGACCCTGGTGACCGCTTTGATTTCCCTTGTGTGAGCTGTTATTACAGGAAAATAATGAAAATGTTAAAATAAGTACCAATAACAGGGCAATACCTTTACAGCTGTTCATATCCTTCTCCGATTTTGTTTTTATTCATTATACAATTTTTGTCGACCTTTGTCAATAGTGATTATGGTTGCAACTTTTTATTGCAAAGATTACTTGGCCGTGGTATAATATAATTAATATGTAATGAAGAAAACAAAAGGGGAGCTTCTATGAAAATAGTAGTAACTGGCTGCGCAGGCTTTATAGGTTCGCACTTTGCGCACTATCTTCTTGATAATTATCCGACAGATAGCGTTGTGGGTATAGATTGCATTACCTATGCGGCAAGTGAAGAAGCACTTTCGGCTCTTTGCCAGAGGGATAATTTTATATTTTATAAGGAAGATATTTGCAATGCAGAGGCTATAGGCAGCATTTTCTCTGCCGAGAGGCCTGATGTGGTGGTAAATTTCGCCGCCGAAAGCCACGTTGACCGCTCCATATCCGATTCCTCTCCATTTTTGCGAACCAACGTTATTGGTACTCAGGTACTTCTTGATGCATCTGTCAGGTATAATGTTTCGAGATTTCACCAGATTTCCACCGATGAGGTTTACGGCGATCTACCACTTGACGCTGATATCCGATTTGATGAGGGCTCGCCCCTTAATCCGGGATCGCCTTACAGCGCAAGCAAGGCGGCCGCAGATCTTCTTGTTCTTTCTTATGTCCGCACTTACGGGCTTTCTGCTTCTATAAGCCGTTCTGCCAACAATTACGGTATTTATCAGCATACCGAAAAGCTGATTCCTATGACGGTGGCTAAGCTTCGCTTGGGCGAGCCTGTTCCTGTATACGGCGATGGACAAAATATGCGTGATTGGCTCTTCGTGGGCGATCATTGCTCTGCCATTGATAGGATAATCAGAAAAGGGAAGTGTGAAATATACAATATCGGTGCAGATAATGAGTGGGCAAATATTGACTTGGTAAAGAAAATAATGTCTCTGTCCGGATATCCAGATGGTGAGATTGCCTTTGTGGAGGATAGAAAGGGGCACGATAGGAGATACTCGGTGAATTGTGATAAGCTCCGTGCTTTGGGTTGGTATCCTCGGTCGGTTTTTGATAGAGAGTTAAAAACGACTGTTGAATGGTACAAAAGTAAATAGAAAACACCGACATAAGTCGGTAGGGAAGCTGGGTATTGCTGTGCGGGGTATTATGCAGATAAAATTACGCTTGTTGTACTGACCTTTTGTATCATCTCCGCATTATGCAAGATACCACTTCGTGGTATGCGGCCCAGCGTTGGCTTCGCCACGCTGTTGCTCGCAGCAGCTTCCCAAGCATAAAAAAGGACCAACCACAAGGGGTGGTGGGGAAGCTGGGTATTGCTATGCGGGGTATTATGCAGATAAGATTACGCTTGTTGTACTGACCTTTTGTATCATCTCCGCATTACGCAAGAT
>JAGCLY010000024.1 GCA_017646745.1 Clostridia bacterium | reverse complement strand
GGGGTCTGATCTGGTTCATGCTTCTGCCGTCAACTCTCTTCTTGTCAACCAGCAGCCAGCGGCGAACGATCTTCTTCTGTATCTTGTAGATAAGCTCGGGAAGGATTACCTTGATATCCTCGTACTTTTCCTCGAAGGTAGCAACGATTTCGTCCATGATGGGCTGCATCTTTGCATCTCTGACGTTCTTGTCATCGGTGTCAAGAGCCTCCATAACGCCAGCCTCGCAATAAGCGAAGATCTCATCGAACATATCGTGATCAAGCTCGCCAGAGGTATAAGTAAACTTAGGCTTACCAATCTCGGCTACGATCTCATTGATGAACTTAACAACACCCTTACACTCCTCGTGCGCCTTCATGATCGCATCGAACATTACCTCGTCGGAAACCTCCTTAGCGCCTGCCTCGATCATAACTACCTTGCCCTCGGAAGCAGCAACGGTAAGCTCAAGGTCGGAAACCTTTCTCTGAGCAGCGGTGGGGTTAACAACGATCTCACCGTCAACAAGACCCATGAACACACCTGCGATAGGACCGTTCCAGGGAATGTCAGAGATGGAGAGAGCGATAGATGCACCGATCATAGCGGTGATCTCGGGGGAGCAATCGGGGTCAACGGACATAATGGTGAGGAGGAGAGAAATATCATTTCTCAGATCCTTGGGGAAGAGGGGACGTACAGGACGGTCGATAACTCTACCTGCAAGAACAGCCTTCTCGGAGGGCTTACCCTCACGCTTAAGGAAGCCGCCGGGGATCTTACCTACAGCGTACATCTTCTCATCATAGTCAACAGAGAGAGGAAGGAAGTCGATTCCGTCTCTGGGGGATGCGGATGCGGTTGCAGTTGCAAGAACGGTGGTCTCACCGTACTGGATCATTGCCGCACCGTTTGCAAGGCCTGCTACCTTGCCGGTCTTTACTACAAGAGGTCTGCCCGCAAGCTCGTAGCGGAATTCCTTGTAGTCGTCGAATGTCTTAATTCTTTCTACCATGTTTATTCTCCTTTTCTTTTTTCGGGAGCGAACATAGCACTTAAATATCCGCTGAATCGTGGTTCAACACATATTTAACTGCTACTTTCGCGTCCGAATATGATTTAGTTTGTAAGTGCTAAACAGTAACAATCGGGAACGAAAAAAATCCGTTCCCGATTATTATCTTATCCCGGGAAGTGAATATACGAAATATATTACTTTCTGAGACCGAGGCTCTTAATAAGAGCTCTGTATCTTTCGATATCCTTCTTTGCAAGGTATGCAAGAAGCTGCTTTCTGTGACCAACCATCTTGGAGAGACCTCTCTGAGAGTGGAAGTCCTTGGGGTTCTTCTTCATGTGCTCGGTGAGCTCGTTAATTCTGGTTGTAAGAATAGCAACCTGAACCTCAGGAGAACCGGTATCCTGCTCATTGATCTTGTACTGCTCGATGAGGGCTGTCTTTTTGTCCTTAGAAATCATTTTGTCTTCACCTTTCTTAAAATTTATTTCCAAAAACCGAGTAAGGTGTGGGTGAAAAGCGCATACCACGCAAGGAAAAGCTTCCAAACGGAGTAAGGCCATACACGGTACTCAGTTAAAGGCCGTTGGTTATTATAACACAAAAAAATGTGTTTGTAAAGGGTTTTTTGAAAAAATTTTTGTGTACTTTGCTAAATTTTCACTTTTCCTATAAAGAACACTCTGCGCAGAGATTCTCTCAATGGTCTGACTATTGCAATAACAATAAGCATGGCGCCCACAACAAAAAATACGGTGAGCGGCGCTATAGACCAATGGAACGGGGTATATGCCTTAAAGGTAGTTCGGATGTCATATTCAAGCAGGACTGTCCATACGCCTAGGGCCATAAACATTCCGCCTATGGTATAAAGACAACCTTTCTTTACATAATACAGCAAAGCGGTAGTCGCAGTAACGATAAGCCCCAGCGATCCCGCCACCGGGAAAGCAAAGGACATAAACCAATTTCCGCCGGTCTGATAGCAAATAAATAGCAACAGGCCGATAGTAAGAGCAAAGGAAACGGGTGTAAATATAACCGGATTCGGCTTTTTGAACCAATGTGGCATGACGAAGGTGACATAAAAAATAAGCGCACCGCCGGATGCATAACCCGACCAGCTGATATTCTGCCTCCAACCAAGCTCAAGCAGTACGGGAAGAACAATAGGAACAAGGAACAGCATGGTAATGACGAACATAAGTCCCTTGCGATTGATCGCCTCGGACTTGAAGGGTATCTTGGGATATGTATTCTCTTCATTAATGGTAAAATCCGGATGATAAACACGGGTTTCACATATAGGACATAAAGTTTGTCCGTCGGAGAGCTTTGCTCCGCATTTGATACAGTACATCAATATTCCTCCTTTCCTCTGGTATTACTTTCAACAGTATGGGGCACTCCCATCTCTCGCATAACGCGGTAGATCTCGCCCTCCAATACAGGCTCTTTTGCATTTCTGGTAACGTTAAGATACATTTTACCACCATATGTAAGCGCGGACACATTATACGGTGCCGCCGCCTGAGAGCCAAGTACAAAGTCCATTCTCTTTACTCTTGCAGTATACTCCTCGGGAAGGTTAACCATTCCGAGGTTTGAGAAGCTGAAACAGCTCTTCTTCTCACCAACCGCATTAAATACAGCCTTCATGATCGGGTTTTTAATGAATAAAGGAACAATTCTTATAAAGATATTTTTCTCGCTGTTAACATTTGTCCTGATGATAGCCTTCATATTCTTTTCGGTCATCTGCTGCTTCATCTGTGCTGCAATAATCTGGCACAAGTCATCAAAGCTATAATCGCCGAGACGAGGGTCGATACCAACCATTGCGTAAAGTATAAAGTTACGCATGGTCTGCGAATTGAACATCTTACGAAGGTTTACAGGAATAAAAATCTTTATCGGCTTATACTTAGACGGCTTTGCAACGCGTGCCTGCTGTACCCTTCTCGATGCTTCGAGAAGAATGGCCGTCATATAAACAGTAACGGTAACACCACGCTTCTTCGCCTCATTTTTTACAAAATCCGGATCTATAACGAAGGTGGTATTGGTGCGGAAGCCGTCAGCCTCACGCTCACCCGCTATCTTATAGGCATCGGTATCCTTTCGCGAGGCAGGATAGTCACCCGCATTTTTGATAAAGCTGTCCTCCAGCTCCTCGGGCGTGGGATCCTCCAGTCTGTCGAGAATACCGTTACCCGTGGGTACCTTGACACCGTACTTCTGATACAGATATTCAGCAGTAAGCGTTTTTACAAATATAAGACCGCCGTTACCGTCGGTAAGCGAGTGGAAGAACTCCACTGCCAGTCGGTTTTTATATACGATAACTCTGAATGCGCATTTACGAAGATCCCTTGAGGTCATTCTGGCAAGAGGGTATGGCTTTTCATCAAGAATTTCCGGCAGAGAGGAAATTTCCTCTAAGTAATACCAGAACAGACCCGGCTTTATTGCAACCGCAATAGAGGGGAATCTGCGCACGGTAACATCAAGAGCAACCTTAAGCGCCTCTCGGTCAATATCCTCGTCAAGCGTTGAGGATATACGGAATATATTGCTCCATGTTCTGCTTCTGGCGGCAGGGAAAATCTTAGCCGCATTGTCAAGCGTCATCCATGCAAGCCTTTTTCTGGCGGGAATGATTCTCTTAATGAATTTAAATATTTTATCAAAGTCCCCTGCTCTCTCAGGTAGATCGTAAAGAATATATCCGTGCCACAGCTCGGGAGCAACCACGATCTCGCTTTTACAGCCTGCAGAAATAAGTTTCTCATGCATAAGCACAGCATCGTCGTACATGATTTCATCACCGCCGACAAATATAAGCGACTCTGGCATTTTATCCTGACTGTCAAAGAGGGGAGAAATTCTCGGGTCAGACTTTGTCTCACGATCATTCTCGGGATCGGAATTTTCATTTGGGCGCAATCTGCCCTTTTTATCCCTGTCACCGCCGTAGACGTAGCAATCCGCAAAATACTTAAGCCTTTCTACGGTCATAGAGGGATCGGCCTTTTTATTAAGGCCGTAGGAGGGACTGCTCATGGTAAGATCGGTCCAAGGAGATATAGCTATAATTCCGGCAGGCAGAGTTCTGCCCTTGTCACGCAGCTTCTGGCAGAGCGCATAGCAAAGGCCTGCGCCGGCGCTGTCACCGCAAAGGATTATGCGTGAGGGATCGTAGCCGCTCGAAAGGAGATGACCGTAAGCGGCCATAGCATCGTCAAGGGCTGCGGGATAAGGATTCTCGGGCGCAAGGCGGTACTCAACCGTCACTACCCTGATGCCGCACTTAACGGCAAGGCTGCTGCCAAAGCCGCCGGCATAATCAAGATTTCCCGCAACGTATCCGCCACCGTGAAGATAAAGAATAACACCGCCCGAAAGCTCGTCCTTTGGAACAAGCATAGCGCATTTTATATTTTCAACTAGAATTTTCTCGCTTGTTACCTGATCCTTATAGGAGTTGGCCATAAGCTTACCTACGCTGTCTTGAGCACGTCTTACAGTAGTAAGCGAGCATCTGTCGACAAAGGGCTTTATTAAGTTAAGCTGTGATCTGTAGAATGCGCGCTTTCCATTCATACGCCGACTCCTTTCAAGAAAACTTTACTATATTATTATATAACATAAAAAAGGCTTTGTCAACAGAATTATACAAACAAGAGAGCAAAGAAAAATCGGCCTGCGAAATGCAGACCGATTTATGTATTTCGTTAAAGTGAAGGATTAATCTTCATCCTGAGAGTTATACTTTATCTTCGCAAAATCAATCGCCTTCGGCAATTTCCAGCGGAAGATTGTAGCACACATTCTGATAGTGAAAATAACTACCATACAGGCCAGTGTACCGACCACGTCGGCAGACTTGGAGCCATTCATGAACACCGCAACAACCAGATAGTAAACTGCAGAGCCAAGAATACAGGCAACGGCATAAACCCTCTTGCGCAGAACAAAAGGAATATCACGAAGAAGAGTATCACGGATAATACTGCCACCCACAGAGGATATAAAGCCCATGGTTATAGCCACAAAGGGACCGAGCACAACGTAGGACGCAGTACCCACAGATGCGAATACACCAAGACCGAGCGCATCGAGAACGTTGTTGATTTTTTCAACAGCGGCCTCCTCCTTAACATACTTCTCCTTGAAGATATAAGCAAGGAAAAATACGACTAAAGCGGTACAAACGCAAACAATTATTTCCATTTTAAGGTCTGTGAAGAATAAAGGAAGCATTCTGCCGATTTTATGACCAGCTATCATATCACGAAGTATTCCTCCGCCAAAGCAGGTCATAAGCGAGAGAAAGACAACGCCGAAAAGGTCTGTTTCCTTATCTATAGCAATCTTGGCGCCTGCCGCCGCAAAGGAAATAAAGCCTATTATGTTAATAACAAAAAGAACGTGTTCCATAGAAGCCTCTGTTATGATAATTATAGTTTAGAAAGCAAATTTTCAAGCGCATTTCCACGGTGGCTGATAGCATTTTTCTCTTCATCCGAAAGCTCTGCAACGGTAAGGCTATAGCCCTTGGGCAGGAAAATAGGATCGTATCCAAAGCCCTGAGAGCCACGGGGAGAGTCTATAATAGAGCCCTGCATATACCCTTCGGCTGTTACCTCATGTCCGTCGGGATAAACGAGAGCAATAGCGCATGTAAAATGAGCGCTGCGATCGGATACACCGTTAAGTCTGCTGAGCAAAAGCGCATTGTTGGCCCCATCACGCAGCTTAGGATTACTCTCGCCCGCAAAGCGTGCGCTGTATATACCCGGATCGCCACCAAGAGCGTCTACGCAAAGGCCACTGTCATCTGCAAGTGCCGCACAGTGGGTTATCTCGGCTATTTCACGAGCCTTTTTAAGCGCATTATCCATAAAGGTAAGGCCGTCCTCTACTGTTTCGTGGTCAACACCGGCATCCTTTAAGGAAAGGATTTCTTCAAATTTATCCTTAAGGATCTGTTTTATCTCATATATTTTATGAGCGTTATTTGATGCAATAATCAGTTTCATATCAGACCAATCCAACTATTCTACCGTCGTCGGTAACGTCAATTTTCTCAGCCGCAGGAACCTTAGGAAGTCCGGGCATGGTCATAATATCTCCGGTCAACACAACGATAAAGCCTGCACCGGCAGATACCTTTACCTTTTTTACCGTGATTTTAAATCCCTCTGGCGCACCGAGAAGGGTGGGATCGTCAGAGAAGGAATACTGCGTCTTTGCAATACATACGGGCATATTGGAGAAACCAAGCTCACGGAGCTTTTCAATCTGCTGCTTTGCCTCGGGAAGAATGTCTATACCTATACCACCGTAAACCTTTTTGGTTACAGACTCGATCTTTTCTTCAATAGTAGAGTCCAGCTCATAGGAGAAGGTGAAATCCCCCTGCTCTTCCTCGCAAAGACGTACCACCTCTCTTGCAAGAGCCTCTCCGCCATGTCCGCCCTCTGCCCAAACGGTAGAAAGCACAACGTTTACGTTAAGTTCTCTACATTTATTAATAATATATTCTACTTCTCCGTCTGTATCGGTTGGGAAACGGTTTACGGCAACCACTACGGGAAGCTTATATACGTTCTTGATGTTAGAAAGATGACGAAGAAGATTTGGAATTCCACGCTCAAGAGCCTCGAGATTTTCCTCCGCAAGCTCGGTCTTGGCAAGTCCGCCGTGCATCTTGAGGGCACGAATGGTTGCTACAAGAACAACTGCCGAGGGAGTAAGACCTGCCATACGGCACTTGATATCAAGGAACTTCTCTGCACCGAGATCTGCACCAAAACCTGCCTCGGTTATAGCGTAATCTGCGGTTTTCATAGCGGTTTTGGTCGCAATAACAGAGTTACAGCCGTGGGCAATATTGGCAAAGGGTCCGCCGTGAACAAATGCCGGTGTTCCCTCAAGAGTCTGCACAAGATTAGGCTTCATCGCATCCTTAAGCAGTGCGGTCATAGCTCCCTGCGCCTTAAGATCGCCTGCAGTAACAGGCTGACCGTCATAGGTGTAACCTACAATAATGCGAGCAAGTCGATCTTTCAGGTCGGAGATCGAGCCTGCAAGGCAAAGCACCGCCATAATCTCGGATGCAACGGTAATATCGTATCCGTCGTCACGGGGTACACCGCCGGTTCTGCCACCAAGTCCGTCACGCACTACACGAAGCTGACGGTCGTTCATATCAACGCATCTTTTCCATGTGATTCTTTCGGGATCAATATTCAGGCTATTGCCCTGATAAATATGGTTATCCAGCATAGCGGCAAGCAGATTGTTCGCCGCACCGATAGCGTGGAAGTCACCTGTGAAATGCAGATTAATATCCTCCATAGGAACAACCTGCGCCCAGCCGCCGCCTGCGGCTCCGCCTTTCACACCAAAAACAGGACCCAACGAGGGCTCACGAAGTGCAACTGCTACAGATTTGCCAATGCGCTTCATACCGTCAGCAAGTCCGATGGTGGTGGTGGTCTTTCCCTCTCCTGCGGGGGTAGGATTTATGGCGGTAACAAGCACCAGCTTGCCGTCAGGTCTGCCCTCAAGGTCAGTAAGCAAGGAAAGATCCAGCTTTGCCTTAGTTTTGCCGTAAAGCTCTATATATTTTTCATCAATTCCTGCGCCACGGGCAATGTCAAGAATAGCCTTTGGTGTCACAGACTGAGCAATTTCAATATCGGTCATCATGGCGGGTACCTCCCCGAAAATATTATAATGAATAAATTATACAATATATTTTATCTTATGTCAATAAGGATTAACAATTCGATTTGCTCAGATGTAATAAAATTTGCGTACTACTCTCGCAGTACGCAAATTCAAACGGGGGGATTATTGTCCTAGTTTATCGCCATAGAGAGTAGTGTTGGTGTCCATATAAAGAACATCTACATTAAGTCTTACGTAACCTCCTACTATTCCGCCAACGCAAGAAGATCCTGTTATTTGACCTTGATTCTCACAATATGTAATGTTTATGTGGCAAACTCCATACCAATTTGAAGAATACTTTCCCGCACCAAGTACATAACCAAAAATACCGGCCACGCAATCCGTTCCATTGACATTGCCGAAATTCTTGTTTTCTCCCACGCTTCTCGAATAATTATCATCAGTTTTTACAGTTGCAGACTGTAGAAAGCCCACTATTCCACCAGTAAATTTAGCTCCAACAATCTCACCATAATTTTGATTACGATTTACTTGTTCATTATTACTAAACAACACATATCCGGCCAATCCACCTACAAATTCACCGCCGGTAGATACTTTTATGTCACTATAATTAGTACAATCTATCAGACCGTTGCAATATCCTGCAATACCGCCAACATATGCCCTGCTTTGGTTATCTTCCACTACGACACCGCTCGACTCCACAATGCCGTTATTTTCGGAATTTTCTATCATACCGGCAATACCGGCAATACCACCCACATATGCTTTTCCGGAAATTGTGTTATTATTTACTGCCAATTTAATGTTAGCACCATGAGCACTACCGGCATAACCACCGACATAGTTGCTTCCTGTTATATCAGCATTATTTTGACAAACGCTTACCGTTGATAATCTTACAGCATTACCGAAAATACCACCTACACTGTTTCCACTACCAACAACATCGCCGTTGTTTTCGCATTCGGTTACACTAAAGTGTCCCAAACCTGACCAATTTGATGAATATTTTCCGACACCGACAAGATTGCCGACAATACCACCGACCTCACTGGTGCCCTGCACTTTGCCGTTGTTTACATTCTGGGAGAATGAATAAATAAAATGATCATCTGTTTTTACAGCAGACATCGTTGCATAACCAACAATACCACCGACAGAATCACTACCTTGAACATCGCCAATATTCTCATTACCACTTAACTGTTCGTTCCCATTAACACATAAGAAACCAACTAATCCGCCAACAAATGAGCCGGCATTATTAACAACTATGTTGGATGTATTTTTTGAATTAATTATACTTGTACAATAACCCGCAATTCCACCGACATAGCTTCTGCTTGCCCCATCCTCAACAATAATTGCCTTGGACTCAATGACTCCATCATTGACTGCATTTTCTATTTTCCCGGCCATGCCGGCAATGCCACCAACATAACCCTTACCGGTAATTACGTTGTGATTTTCTGCAATATTTATAGAAACGCCGGCAGCTTTTCCAACATATCCGCCAACGTAATTGCCACCTGTAATATTAGCATTGTTTTCACTGACTGTTATTTCAGATAATCTTTCAGAATATCCAACAATGCCACCAGCCCAGTCACCACTGGCTGTAACTTCACCGTTGTTAACAAACACAGAAACAGTAATATATCCAACGCCGGACCAATTTGAAGAGTATTTTCCGGCAGGCGATATACATCCTGTTACTCCGCCAACGGCGGTTCTGCCATTTACTGTGCCATTATTTGTATTCTTTGAAATTGCGTATGTAAAATTATTATCGGTTTTAACTGTACTGGAGGTTAAATATCCAAAGACACCACCAACATGTAACTTTCCCTGTATCTTTCCATTATTAACGTTATTGTCGGCTTTGTTATTTCCATTTATACATAAATGTCCTGCAATACCGCCGACACTGTTATTTCCAGTAACAGAGGCTTGATTTTCACAATTAGATATACTGCCGTTTTTGTTATAGCCCACTATGCCGCCTACATTGTCGTAGTAATTTGCAACAACACTGCCTGATACAATAACGTTATTTACTGTTCCGCAATTAGTACCTGCTAAAATTCCTGCTATACCTATGTCACCTTTCGAGGAAATTTGCGCATTTTCAATAGTCAAATCTCTAACCGTTCCATGCAGAGTGCCGAAAAGACCGAGATTCTGGTCATTTACAGAATCAATTGTTAAATTAATAATCTTATGTCCACCACCGGAAAGGATGCCGGTGAATCCTTCAATAGGAGTCCAGTTAGACTCAGTCGACAGATCTATATCTGAGCCCAGAACATAAAATTTGTTACTATTAGCAATAGCTTTCAACTCCTCAACAGTTGAAATGCTTGTTTTACGGATTGCTACAGTAACCGGTTCTGACACAATGTCTCCCTCGTGGTCACTGCTGCTGGAATGATTGCAATATTTTGCCCAGAAAATCATATCATCCGAGGAACTTACTGTATATGTAGTCGTTGCATTCCTAGTACTAATTTGTGTATCAGCACCATTAATTCTTACGTAATACTCAATACACGCTGCATCATATTTTTTTCCCTGTGCGGAAGTAGGTTTTTCAGGAACTGTACTAAAACTTAAATTAATTGTGTCACCGATTTCGACTTCGGTTTTATCAACTATTAGAACCACTTTTTCAAGTTTGCCAGAAGAATCTTTGTCTTTTTTATTATTGCATGCTGTTAAAGCCAGCACAAAACAGAGAGACAAAATTATAAAAATATATGTAGCAAAAAAACGTTTCCCCATCATTTCTACATCTTCCTTTACTTTTATTGAATAATCACTTTTCCGCTTACGCTTCCATTGAAATTATCTACGTTGGAATCGCCCGAAACGATTGCAACATTCTTGCAATTTACTATGTTCATGACACCGCTATTTATCACCTGAATGCGGCCAATCAATCCACCAACATTATTTTCGCCTATAACATTACCAGCATTACTACAATTATCAAAATTACAGCTTTTTCCGTAATAATATCCTGCAATACCACCAACATAATCTTTACCGATAACAGCGCCGTAGTTTGAACTATCAGATATTTCTACAGAATTAATGGAAGCCGTTTCAATTTTTCCAACAAGACCGCCCACATAAGAGCTTGCGCCAGTTACATTTCCACCATTAGTACTATTTTTGATAAAACAGCACTTTCCTGTAAGTCCGCCAACATAAACACCGTTAGCCGAAATATCGGTTTCGTTGATACAATATTCAACGGCGTAACATATGCCTGCAAGACCACCTACATACGAGCAGGACTCGCCATTTTCGGTAATTGTAGCAGTGGAAACAATTTTGCCGTAGTTCTCGCAATTTTTAAGCGTTGTACGTGTACCCTTACCTACGATACCACCCAAATATGCTTTTCCGCTTATTTGACTATTATTTATCTGCCTGTCGATAGTGATTGAATTGTCGGAATGACCTACTACGCCACCCGTATAGCTATCTCCTGTTACATCAGCAGACAGTATACAATTGGTTACAGTCATCAATCCGCCGCTAGCAAGATATACGCTACCGAACAAGCCACCCGTATAATTAGCGCCGTTAACCTCATCGTTTACTTCACAGTTTTCAACAACTAACTTATTACCGTATGCATATCCAATAAGTCCTCCGGTATAACTATCACCGATTACAGGACCATTATTTTTATTTCCGGTAATATCAGCAGCGATTGCGACAGTATCATTTTTACCAGCAAGACCGCCAACGTAAGAACTTGTGCTATTGATTTCACCGTCATTTATGCTATCGGTAATTGAACCTCCTGCATAACCGGACAAACCGCCTACATAATTACCGCCGCCTGATATGTCTCCAGAATTATAGCCATTCTTAATTGCTCCGGACTTACCTGCAAGACCGCCAACGTATCCACCGATACCGGATATGTCAATTTCATTACTGCAATCGGTCATATCGCCGCAGCATCCAGCAAGACCGCCAACGTAAGAGCAGGTATTATTATCAACGACCTTAGAGCTTGTTGCAACAACACTGCCTCGGTTTTCACAACTTGTCAAAGATACCTGATCACCGCACCCCAACACACCACCAACATATACTTTTCCTGTAATAGTCTTCTCGTTCGCAACATTGATAAGTGTAGCCTTACCGTTAACATAACCAAGCATACCACCAACACAATCACCGCCGACTATATCAGCAGAATTATCTGAATTAATGATAGTCATTAAATTATTATTGATCAAATAAACATACCCGAACAATCCGGCTGTATTATTTTTACCATCTATTTCAGCCAAGTTTTTGCAGCTTTCAACGCTACAAAGAGCTGTATAAGTATATCCGACAATACCGCCAATGTAATCCTCACCGCTTATTTCACCGCTGTTCTGGTTATCAGTAAACTGAGCAGAGTTGATTTTTGAAATATCGGTTTTTCCCGCCATTCCACCAACGTAAGAGCCGGTGCTCTTGATTGTGCCCTCGTTCTTGCAATTTATGATAGAACCTACGCCGTAACCGGACAAACCGCCTACGTAATTACCGCCGCCTGATACGTCTCCGACATTATAGCTATTCTTAATCGCTCCGGACTTACCTGCAAGACCGCCTACATATCCGCCAATGCATGTTATATCTGTTTCGTTACTACAATCGGAGATATCACCGCAACAACCTGCAAGACCGCCTACGTAAGAACAGGTGAGATTATCCACGATCTTAGAGCCGGTTGAAATAACGTTACCCCTGTTTGCACAGTTGGTTAACGATACCTGATCGCCACAGCCTAAAACGCCACCTACATACACTTTTCCATTAATATCCTTTTCATTAACGGTGTCAATAAGCGCAATCTTGCCGTTAACATATCCAAGCATGCCGCCAACATAATCGTCACCGGATATATCAGCATAGTTACTTGAATTAATTACTGTCATTTCATTGCCGTTAATTATTTTAGTATAACCAAACAATCCAGCTGTATTGTTTTTACCATATACATTAGCAAAGTTTTTGCAGCCCTCAACGCTGCATGAAGTCGCATAAACATATCCTGCAATACCGCCAACATAATCGCCGCCTATTAATGCACCGTTGTTCTGATTGTCAAGGAATTTATATGAACTAATTTTTGTAGTATCAGATTTTCCTACTATTCCGCCAACATAATTTGATCCCTCAATGCTTGCCGAATTGGAGCAACCGTTGATAGAACCGTTATCATTATATCCTACAATACCGCCAACACAGCTGTTATACTTGGCAGAGATTTTTCCTCCTACGTTAACTTTTTTAACAGTGCCCTTGTTTGTACCGGCAACAATACCTACATTGTTTTTCTCGCCACGCACGTTTATGTTAACATTTTCGATAGTCAGATCCTGAACTGTTCCCTTAAGAATGCTGAATAGACCAAGATTTTCACCATTTACAGAGTCAATATTCAAATTTAAAATTTTGTATCCGCCACCCGAAAGAAAACCTGTAAAGCCCTCGATGGGTGTCCAATTTGACTCCCCCGACAGATCTATATCTGCGCCAAGAATGCAAGATTTGCCGGTGTTTGCTATGGCCTTCAACTCTTCAACAGTATTTATAGTGGTGGCAGTAAATGTTACCGTCACAATATTACTTTCCGCAACAACATCTTCGCCATCCATATATGACAGTTTTATTGAAACCGTACCGGGAGCAGTAGCACATACATAGGTCGACCACCAATTATTCGCATGCACGTGTGAAAAGGTCGCATTGCAGGTGTTTTCACCGACAAATTCATATTTAATATTAGCTTGCCTAAAAGGAGAAAAGTTTGCCTTTTTATCCAACAAGACATTAACTCCAACCTCCGCATTAGGCTCGATGGATATTGTTATTTCATTTTTGGGTTCATCATCGCCCTTGTTCTTTTTACATGCTGATAACGCAACCAACAGGCTAGCAAAAATAATTATCAAAGCAAGCGTGACGAGTATTTTATTTCTTTTCATTTTAACTCCGTTTTTGACAAGATTGTTAATTTGTTTTGAATTATAGTCTCAAAATGCCAACAATTATATACATTTATCGGCATTTTATATATTCCTTGTAAATTACATGACCACTGCACCGCGGTTGCGGTGCAGTGGTTTTTAAATTATTGTCCTAATTTATTACCATACGCAGTGGTGTTGGTATCCATTACATTGGAATCTGTAACGAGTCTTGTATAACTACCAACAATTCCACCTACGTAATATGTCCCTTTCAACTTAGCGTTGTTAGTACATTCGGTTATTTCAATATAATCGTAGAAATAAGTAGAATAATGATTTTTTTGAGTTTGACCTGCGCAAACAGTTCCAAAAATACCGCCCACATTACTTGTAGCGTTTATTTCGCCGTTATTTGTATTTCCGGACAGTGTATATGTAGCAGAATACTGTGTATGTCCAAGATTGGTTAAGTAACCGGCGATACCACCCACGCTATCCTTACCAACTATCTTACCGTTATTAATATTGTTATTAACTGTTTCGCTTTCTATCATACATATATAACCTGCTAAGCCACCAACATAGCAACTACCGTTTTTCGTCATCGTAATATCACTGTTATTGGTACATTCAATCAATCCGTTACAATAACCAGCTATACCGCCAACATATGATTTGCTCACACCGTTTTCTATAATAACGGCAGTAGAAAGAATTGTTCCATCGTTAACAGCATTTTCTATAACACCTGCATATCCAGCAAATCCACCTACATATCCCTTTCCGGTAATTGTATTCAGATTAGTAAAATCGCTGGCAAGGATGTTACACTCTGGAGCGTATCCAACAAATCCACCAACATAATTTTCGCCTGAAACATCTGCAAGGTTCTCGCAGAGAGAAAGCTTAGACAATCTTGTTGAATAACCGATCAAACCACCAACACAGTCTCCAGATGCGCTAACTGCAGCTGTATTCTTCAAAAGTGTCATCTCAATATAATCGTAGAAATAAGTAGAATAATGATTTTTTTGAGTTTCACCTGCGCAAACGGTTCCAAAAATACCGCCCACATTACTTGTTCCGATTATTTCATTGTTATTTGTATTATCGCACAGCGTGTATGTAGCAGAATACTGAGTGTGGCCAAGGTTAGTTAAGTAACCCGCTATACCACCTACGTTTTCTTTGCCGGTTATCTCTCCATTGTTTTCATTGCCATTAACCTTTTCGCTATCTATCATGCAAATATAGCCTGCTAATCCACCTACATAACAGCTACTGCTTGCTGTTACTGCAATATCGCTGTTATTAGTACATTCAATCAATCCGTTACAATAACCAGCTATACCACCCACGTAAGATCTGCTCACACTGTTTTCTATAATAACTGCAGTAGAAAGGATTGTTCCATCATTAACAGCGTTTTCGATGACTCCTGCATATCCGGCAAATCCGCCTACATATCCCTTTCCGGTAATTGTATTCAGATTAGCAAAATCGCTGGCAAGGATGTTACACTCGGGAGCATATCCAGCAAATCCACCTACATAATTCCCACCTGAAACATCTGCAATATTCTCGCAAAGAGAAAGCTTAGACAATCTTGTTGAATAACCGATCAAACCGCCAACACAGTCTCCCGATGCGCTAACTTCAGCTGTATTCTTCAAAAGTGTCATCTCAATATAATCGTAGAAATAAGTAGAATAATGATTTTTTTGAGTTTGACCTGCGCAAACGGTTCCAAAAATACCGCCCACATTACTTGTTCCGATTATTTCATTGTTGTTTGTGTTATCAGACACCGTGTATATAGAAGAAAACTGGGTGTGTCCAAGGTTTGTTAAGTAACCGGCGATACCGCCTACATTTTCTTTACCGGTTATCTCGCCGTTGTTTTCATTGCCGTTAAGAGTATCATTATCATATATCTGAACGCTTCCGACAATACCGCCAACATAGTTTGCGCCTAAAATTGTTGCAGCATTAGTGCAATCATTGATTACACCGTTTTCGCTATATCCTGCTATGCCGCCTACATAACTATTATACTTTGCAGAAATCTCACCGTCTACGGTAACGTTCTTTACAGTACCTTTGTTAGCACCTGCAAGAATACCAACGTTGCGTTTCTCACCGCGTACGTTAATGCTGGCATTCTCAATGATCAGATCCTGAACTGTCCCCTGCAAAGTGCCGAACAGACCGATGTTTTCGCCATTAACAGAATCGATTGTTAAATTAATAATCTTATGTCCGCCGCCAAAAAGGGAACCTGTGAAGCCCTCAATAGGTGTCCAGTTCGACTCATCGGAAAGATCTATGTCAGCGCCAAGAATATATGGCTTATCGGTGTTGGCAATAGCCTTAAACTCCTCTACAGTACTAATATAATTCCCCTTAACGGTGATCTCTACAATATTAGAGGTTAAGGTACCGCTTGTATGGTTAACAGCCTGAATTTTAACAGTTCCGGGAGTTGTCGCTCTAAAGAACTTGTTATTATAGTTGCTGTTAGGATCAAGCATTTCAAACTCAAAGGAACCACCAACAGTATTCTCACCAACTATAATCCACTCATAGTCGTCGTGGTACATATTAAAATCATAAGACTTTTCAATTTTTATTTCAATGCGTTCACCCGCCATCATCTCGGTAGGACAGCTGATAGTAAAGCTCTTTTCTATTTTACCATCGCCGCTATTATCGTCGTCATTACCGCCACCGCATGCGCTCAATCCGAGCGCCAGGCACAGAGAAAGGATAACTACTATGAGGGTACGCCAAAAAACTTTTTTCATTGCGATTATCTCCCTAATTTACTTTTTATTTTTTCAACTAAAACTCCGGAGTACTTTATAGCCAATGCAATTAAAAGCATTATTCCCGAAAACACTGCGGAAACAGAAAGAAAGCTTACAACAGATAGAGCAAATGAGGTCATGGCCGATGTCAACGCCTCTAACACTGAAACCGAAATAAAATACAAAATTATATCGGTAACAAGCAACGCCCCCGCAACATATGCAAAGCCATGAAGACCGCCCTGAATATCGGCAGCGCCAAGCTCCATATGGCTGGAGATCATAAATGCCAGCAAGATAAATATCCACCAGAGAATATTCCCCATATTAGCAAAATGAAAAATATCCTTGATGACCTCTAACAATAATTCAAGGTAACCGACGTAGGTATAGAAATCGAAAAAGCCCGTAGGCAAAAGAGCGACAAATCTCAGCTCGTCTGTAACCTCAAAATAAAGTGTTGGAAGCATTATACGCATCAAAAGCAACAAAACACCACTGCCACCAAGTATCGGTGCAATGCCAATGAAAAAGTTACCTATTTGATGGTACAAATTACGTTCATTATAAGAATGTATAACATAGCCCATAGTTCCGTTTTCGGGATTGGACTCGTACAGATTTATCTCAGTGATTTTGTGTCCGAAAATTAAACACATCAAAGCATGGCTTAATTCATGCACAGGTACGCCTACTGCGCCTGTAATCATCATTATTTTTGCGTTGTTTTCTCCCACTATCTGACAAAATGCCCTACGGCAAAAGGAAATCAGTAACCCGAAGGCTACGATTGTCCCTACCGTAAAGACGATCTGATAGAAGAAATTTGTAATAATTCCCATATTGCTTAATTAATTATTATAAACAACTGTTACCTCGGTAGATTTATTAGAATCTATCATGAAATTGCCGTTAGCTGCAAAAGAATTTCCAAGCACCTGAACCTGTACCTTATAAGACGCACCGAGGGTTGTCATTGTGAAGGTATATACTATCACGGTATCGGTTTCATAGAGAACGTTGTTTCTCTCAATGCCGCCGACGAAGAGCTTATAACCGGTAGCTCCGCTCTGCTTGTTGATAGTTACGGTGATGGTGTTTCCGCTGGTTTCAACCTTAAATGCATTGCTGTTTGTCATTGCATCCTGCTTAACGGGCTGAGTGAGTCTAACAACTCTCTGAGTGAAGGAATAAATATTGGAGTCTAATATGTCGTTGCCGTTGCCAAGCGCTCTGATGCTTATCTCAAACTCACCCTCGGTAGTAAAGGTGGGAGTATAAGAGTTGGTGTTAATGACTGTCCATGTCGCATCCTTGCTAAGCTTAATTTCATACGCCGTAGCGCCGGGAATTGCATTCCAGGTATAAGTATTACCTGTCTTTGTTACTCCGGCAATATCCTCAAGCTTAGTAAATACAAATGCATTTGATTCAGGAGAGTTTACAGTCTGAACGTAATCACCGAGAGCCACAACCTTAATAATGTAGTTGCCAGCCTCGAAGTTGCTCATAGAATAGGAGCTACCGGATACCTGAATGGTATACTCGGGACCGCCGTTTTTAGAAATAATCAGCTTGTAAGCATTGCAGTTGATGCTATCAACAGAAGAAGGATTCCATACAAGGTTATCACCGTTAACCTTAACGTTGCTAGGACGATTGTACTTGCTGAATGTCTTTGTTGCAGAAACATCGGAGTTGATAATATCGGTGCCATTACCAATAGCATAAATGCTGATCTGTGTACCCTTGCCCTCGGAGATATAGCTTTCATATCCAAGAAGGTCAAAGGCGGTTGCGTCTGCGTTATATGTCTCAGTGCCGAGAACAACCTTATATGCGGTTGCATCTGCTACTGTTGCCCATGTAAGCAACCCGTTGGATATAACGAGGTTGGAAGGGGAGGCAAGTTTTTTCAAGGTCAAAGCATTGGAGAAGCCGCCTGTGATAACCTCCTCACCGTTACCCATTGCCTGAACATATACGGAATGAGCACCTGCGGAAAGGTCGGTCAGAGTGAAGGAAGTTGTTGTAACCTCTGTACGCTTGCCGTCAATAGTCAAAACGTATTTACTTGTATGATTTACGGAATCCCAGGAGATCTGATTTCCGTTTATGGTAAGATTCTGAGGAGTTGCAAGCTTTGTAACGTTGAACTCAAGAGGAATCTTGCAATCAAGCACAGCACCGGTGGTAGTAACAGAGCCGCGAGCTACGATCTGGAAGTTAACGACAGACTCCTCAACTCTGCTTGTCATCTTGGACAGATCAACGGAGAATGTCGATCCGCTTGTAATTGTTGCAATCTCTACGCCATCTGCCAGCAAAGCATAACCGGATGCGCCAACAGAGGGTGTAAAGGTCACGGATACCTGATTCTGCTCCAAGGGTCTGTTTATAATCTGCTCGCCCGATGGAGTTGCAAGTCTCTTTACAGGATATGCATTACTGTACTTAGACTCATAGATACCGCCGGTACCGAGAGCGGTTGCCTTTACGTATACAAGGTAATCGCCCGCCGCTTCAAAAGCATAATCGTAAACGAAGGTTTCCTCGCCAACGGCAGTTGTATGAACAACGGTATCCCCCTGCATAATCTTAAGCTCATAGCCCGCGCAACCAGTTACTTGATTCCAACGGATCACGCCGTCGCTGTAGCTTACAACAGGGCTGCGTAAAATATTAACGGTAATCTCATTAGACCAATGAGAGAAGTAGAAATCGCCCTTTCCGACAGGCAAAATCTGAATTCTGTAACTGCTACCGCTTGAGAGCGCAGCGTACTCGTTGGTGGTCAACTCCTCATTGTTTACTATTCCGTTAACCTTTATTTTATAGCTAACAGCATTCTCAGATGCAGTCCATTTAAGAACACCGTCAACAACGTTCAAGCCCTCGATGGGGGCAATATATGTATACTGTTTTGCCGCGCAATAATGAGAATCATAAATCTTCTCTTCTGCATTTCCAACAGCGTATACCGAAACGGCAAAGTCCTCTTTGCCTGCTATGTATTCAAATGTGTTGGAGGTGGAGGTGAAATCTTCGTTTCCAATCTTAATTACGTAAGAAGTTGCGCCCTTTACCTTTTCCCATGTGAAAACTTCGGAATTGTAGGTCAGATTTTGGGGAGCAGGCAATACTGTACCTGTAATCGCCTCACTCCACAGGGAGTAATAAGGAACGTTTCCGTCAATACTATCAGCCTGTCCCTTAAGAGCTCTTACCTTGAATGAAAAATCACCCGCGGGAACGGAGTAGCTTGTAGCGCCAACCTCGCTCTCAACAATGTCACCGTTATACATAATCTCGTACTTTTCGGCTCCGGGTAATGCGCTCCAAGTCAGAGCGCCGTGATCGATCGCAAGATTTTCAACCATACCGATATTCTCAAAGCGCATCTGATATCTGGGATTCTTATCGCTTCCCTTTTTAACAACCGCTTCGATCGAAAAATCAAAATCCTCACCCTTAGAGTCATATCTAAAGGCAACCATACCCTCAGCCTGGCTAACGATGGATTCTGTTCCACCGTTAATGCTGATTATATAATGCTTTGCGTTCTTTACAGTACTCCAGGATATTTTCTCACCATTATAGGTAAGGTTCTTAATGCTCTTCTCCCCGCCCTTGTCAGAGCAAGCTGCAAGAGACAAGCAAAGTCCAAGCATGATTAACAAGCAAACTAAAACAGTAATTATTTTTTTCATTTTTTACTCCCCACATTTTTAATTATTGATAGCTCCAGATATGTGCGGATAATTCGCGCCACTTATCTGCTGCTCTATAGGCATCAAGGACGTCCATAGTATTCTTGATGTAAATACCGAAATCTTCAGCGATGTTTTCAAATGCGTTATCACCAAGGGTAGGCGGAGCGCACTCCATAACGATTGATTTTAAAGAGGTACAATTTTTAAAGGCGTTATCGCCTATCGCTGTAACATACTGTGAAACGGTAATCTTCTCCATATTAGAGAAGGAGAATGAATTATCGGATATTTCAACTATCTTATGCGCATTCAGAATTTCAGGAATGACGACCTCAGCAGAAGTGCCGAAATACTGTCTAATAGTATATCCGCTGGCAACCTCTTCTACTGCAAAATCACCGAATATAGTATCCAAACCATATATTTGGGAAGAGATTCTACGCCAGTTGGTTGCGGTCTGATAATTTCTGATCATATCGCTGGTTACGTAAACGGAAAATGTTTCGGAAACACCGGTGAGCGAGTTTTCTTTTAAAGTAGGAACCTTAGTCAGCTCAATTTTCATTGCCTTAAGATTACTGCAATTCAAAAAGGCATTTTCAGCTATGTAAAAACTAGTTGCGTTTCCGCTAATAGATACATTAACAAGATTTGCGCAATTTTCAAACGCCCCCTCTTCAATAGAAGAAATCTTGCCTCCTATGATTATAGAGGATATCTTGGAACTACTAAATGCATAGTCCATTATTTTAACGCAGGTAGAATCGATCTTGTAGGTGTCTCCGCCCTTAGCCGCAGGATAGTGCACGAGATATGAGGAATTACCAACCTTGTAATAAAGTACGCCTTCATTAACCATATAACGCTCATTGGACTGATCAATTACGAAAGTGCTGAGCGACGACATGTTTCTGAAAGCGCCGTCGTTGATTTTCTCTATCTTAGCAGAAAGATTTATCTGAGTTATATCACTGCAGTATGCAAATGCCTCCTTACCAATAGTGCTGACACCTCTGGGAATGTTAATCTCCTTTAAGGATCTGCAGCCGAAGAAGCATTTCTCAGGAATAATGTCCACTGCAAGAGGTATGTTGATCTTTTCAAGCGAAGCGCAATTTTCAAACGCACCGTTGATGAAGCTGTTAATAGTATGAGGAAGAACGATTTCCTTTACTGTAGAGGAATCAATTTTTCTAACTCTGGTTACCTTTTTACCGTAGTAGGAATCGGGAATGACGATTTTCTCGGCATTTCCGCTATACGTAACCTCATATTCCTTATCTCCAGTAGCCGAAATGGTTTTGAACTGAAGGATATCCAGCGATCCAGGTACAAAATTAGCATAAAGGGTAACGAAATCAGCAGAGCTGTCCGGTATAGTATAAGGGAAGGTCATCTCCGAAAGCATAGTAGAATCAAAGTACCAAGAAGTAAAGCAATAATTATCCTTGGTCGTGGTAGGAAGCTCGTATAAAACCGTTCCTACAGGATAGGTCAGCTCAGATACCGGTGTTCCGTCGTCGGTGGAGAAGATGTAGGTTACCATCTTGCTGCCCCATCTTGCATACAGTGTTGTACCGTCCCCATCTACCGGATAAACCGAAGCGTTATAAACAAGCGCGTTATCAAGCAACTTGCCGGAAGCATCTGTAATCTGAGTTCCGTCCACCGCGGAGGTATACCATCCCATAAAGGAGCAGCCGGTCTTCTGAGGAGCGGGTAATTTATCGCCTATCTCGGTATCATATGTAACCTGAAGCTTTTCGATACTGTCAAGGGCAGTAGCTCCGCAATAATCAAACTTAATAAGGTAATCCTTAGCTTCCCAATGAGCATACACGCTTGTTGAATTGGTCTTTTCCCACGTCATGCCTGCGCTACTTCCCTGCGAATCTGTATAAGCAGATCCACCCTCGGCATCACTGTACCAGCCCAAGAAGCTGTATCCGGTTTTCTCCAATGGTCCAAAATCATATTCCCGCCCTTTTTTTACGGGCACCGTCTTTATTAACCTATCGCCGTCATAAAGCGATACCTCTTTATTTTTGCCACAGGAGGACAACGCTCCGCACAGCAAAAGCATAAGGCACATAACCATAAAAAAAACCAAAGATTTTTTAATAAATTTCACTGCTACACCTCATTTTCCATTCATATACAAATGAACTGTTATTGTTTATTTTCATCTATTAATACAATAGGCGAGTATTTTCGCATAATATTTTATCATAAATATACAAAAAAGTCAACAATAATTAATTTTATTTGTTAAATACAACATATAAAGTTAATTTGTTTGATAACCAGCTGTTCATAAATCAAAAACCGCCACGGGGAAAGGACGGCAAAACAGATATAATTTTAATATTTATGCACTTTTTCACAAAGCAAAAAAACGAAGTATGCGCATCAATTTTCGCTATATTGTAAATTATACTATACATTTTGCATAAAATCAGCGAGAAAAAACGATAAAAAACATTACCTTGTAAAACGAATGAGTTTTATTTTTTGAAAAAGCCATAATCTCCACCGGCAAAGCTAGGGGACGGAGTGTATTAGTCTGCAAGTCATGAAATTATTGCTTACAACTCGTAAACGGGTTAATAAAAAAGCCTTTTCACCAGTTAACCTACGCCGAACCACTCAGACTTAGCGTAGTTTTCGTTATGCAAAACGGCGGAGAGTTAATGCTCTTCGCCTAATGAATTATGTGTTTTAAAGTAACGTAATTTATCCGTCTAATGCAGGCAGAAAAAGTACCGGCCGAAATACTTGTTAGCGCGCTCGAAATATTTATGCTTGTCATCTTATAACACGAAAAGGCATTTACACCGATACTACTTACACTGTCAGAAATCACGATCTCGACGAGCTTGTTACATGAAGAAAATGTGCCGATGCCAATGCTTTCAACGCTCTGAAGAACAATTACACTTTCAAGACTCTCACACATAAAGAACGCATTCTCTCCAATAGTTTTTACACCACCAGGAATAGTAATACCGGTAAGCTTTTCGCAATGGGAAAACATAGCATTAGGGATTTGGGTAATATTGCTCGGCAGAACCGCGCTGCAAAGAGCAAAGCAATTAGAGAACGAACCCTTGCCAATACTGGTTACACCGTTGGGAATACTAATGATATCACCCTTCCCCATAGCATATTTTACTATGGTCTTTCCATTCTTTGAATACAGATTTACATCCACCGATTTAAATGCCTCGTTATCCTCACTGAAAATAAACTCGGCAAGCTTTGGGCATAATAAAAACACTGAGTCTTCCATCTCCCTTACACCCGATCCGATTTTCACGGTAGAAAGTTTTTTTGCAAGAGGAGAACGCATATTCCATATCAGCTACGCTGTCACCAATGGCAACGCTCGTAATACTATCGCATTCATAAAAAACACGACTTGTTATTTTAGTTACATTAAGGACTTTTTATATGGCTGCCGATAACTAGGTCGGTATCGGTACAGCTACCAATGCCGGTTACGCTGCAAGAGATCAGGTTGGAATTTATTTTATACTCCAAACCCTCAAATCCATATGTAAACACAGCCCTTCTCTTTCCAAAATCACATAAGCGCAGCGCAAGAAAAAAACACGTGCAGACTCTAAAAAAGCGAGCCAAATTAATGGCTCGCTAAATCTCAATGTATATTATTCAACTTCCCATTCGCAGAGGAAGTATGCCTTTTCAAGCGGAGGATAATCATTCCACTGACCAAAGGTCGTATTCATCACTACAAACCAATCTACGCTGTCCGCATTATTAGGCTGCCCCTTCTGCCAGCTACCGTACTCAAACTCTTCACCGGTAACCCACTTAAAGCCGCTCACATCATTATATCCGCCAAGCCAGGTTTTTGCAGTATAAGAATTCGCATTCATCAGACTGTTCAGGTATGTCTGCTCCTCCTCGGAGGTTACGGTCGCAAGATGTCCGCCAAGCTCCGTGCAATACTTGTATGCATCAAACCAAGACAGCTTAACCTCAAAGAACTTGTAAATATGTCCCTCGTGGAGAGCGGCGTCGCAATGCTCACACACAGTAAGACCGCTTGCCTCGTCGAGAATGAAGTTGTGCTCAAGCTGCTCTACAACTTTTGTTTCCTCAATTCCACAGCAGGTGCAGAATCTCCACTCCTCGCCGGCACCAAAGCAGGTTGCCTCGGTTACTATCTCCCACTCGGAGAAGTAATGAGTGGTCTCCGACATTCCAAGCTCCCACTCGCAGATAATGACGTTTACATCATCGTGATTAACGTCCTCCCACTGACCAAGCTTTGCGTGAGAATTAGCACTGGCCATTCTCTTTGCCATAGCTGCAAACCACTGACCGGAGCCGTCGTTATCAGGCTCCTTGCTGCTCCAGTTTTTATACACAAGATCTTCTCCGGTTACCCAGTGCCAACCGTCGCTGTTTCTTACTAATCCGTTCCAATAATAATATTCCTGACCTGCGCCCTCGGGAATAACGTCTTTTTCAATCATATCATTAATTACAGCCTGTTCTCTTTCAGACGTAATGGTAACGAGATGACCGCCCAGGCTTTCACACAAATAATATGCATCAAACCAGGTTGCGTCTCCCAGGTTGGCATAAAGGTGACCTGCGAAAATAACCGCACCGCAGGATTCGCACCAGAACAGCTGAGTTTCCTCGTCCTGCACAAAGCTGTGATTAAGATTATTTGTCTTTTGAGTATCTATATGCTCACATACCGAGCAAATTCTGCTCTGCTCTCCAGCAAAGAAGCATGTGCCCTCGGATGTAGTAGTCCATTCGCCGTAGGTATGCTCCGCGGGTACCGTCTCCTGCGCCAAAACAACTGTACTACATACAGAGCAATGACTACCCTCGGTAAGTCCGTCCTCGGTACAAGTAGGCAAAACAGCCGCATCAACAACCTCGGTATGTCCGCTTGCAGGAACGGTCTCCTGCTTAGTCAGTATCTCCCCACACTTAGAGCAATGACTGCCCTCGGTAAGTCCGGTCTCGGTACAGGTGGGAGCGACAGCCTCATCCTTTACCAAATTATGGCTACATCCGGTTTCGCCACCGTTGTTAGTAGACCCACCATTGTCAGTTCCTCCGCTGTTGTTGGTTTCTCCACCGTTGTTGGTTTCTCCGCCGTTGTTGGTTTCTCCACCAATATTGTCTTCAGGTGTCTGATCCTTGCCAAAAAGCTTGTTAATAAGCTTACAAGAAGATAAACAGGTCACTATAAGCATAAGTGCCAAAAAAAGTGATAAGCATTTTTTCATTTTCTTTTCTCCCTAAAACATTTTTCGGTAAACCAAAGTACATAATCGAAGCGAGCGCACCGAAAACACTCATTTCAATTTGCTAAGATAGTAACATTATAGCACTATTATAATGATTTGTAAATATTTTTTATAAAAAAACCGCCCTTGAGAAAGGGCGGTTTAATGGTTTTAAATTACTTAAGGTTCTCTGCGATCTTTCTGGCAACGTAAACGCCGCTGGCAGATGCGTGGGAGAGTGAGTGGGTAACTCCACTGCCGTCACCGATAACGTAAAGTCCCTTGTGCTTGGTTTCGAGATTCTCATCAAGTTCAACCTCCATGTTGTAGAACTTAACCTCTACACCGTAAAGGAGAGTATCGTCGTTTGCCATACCGGGAGCAATAGTATCAAGAGCGTAGATCATTTCGATAATACCGTCAAGAATACGCTTAGGAAGAACAAGGCTAAGGTCGCCGGGAGTTGCCGAGAGAGTAGGTCTTACGGTGTTTTCCTCAATACGGCTGGGAGTAGAACGTCTACCTCTTTCAAGGTCGCCGAATCTCTGCACGATTACGCCACCGCCAAGCATATTGGAAAGCTTTACAATGTTCTCTGCATAGCCGTTAGAATCCTTAAAGGGCTCGGAGAAATGCTTAGCTACAAGAAGCGCAAAGTTAGTATTCTCTGTCTTCTTTGTGGGATCCTCAAAGCTGTGGCCGTTTACGGTAACAATGCCGTTGGTATTCTCGGTAACAACGATGCCGTTGGGGTTCATACAGAAGGTACGCACACGGTCCTCAAACTTCTCAGTGCGGTAAACTATCTTACCCTCGTACAGCTCACTGGTAATATGCTCGAAAATAACTGCGGGGATCTCAACGCGAACGCCAATATCCACACGATTGGACTTAGTACCGATATCAAGATCGCGGCATACGGTCTCCATCCACTTACTGCCGCTACGACCAACGGATGCGATGCAATACTTCCCCTCAAACTCACCCTTTTTCGTAACTACGCGGTAGCCGTCCTCGGTCTTTTCGATTTGAGTAGCAGGAGTATTAAAGTAAAAATCTACACTCTGGCTGAGCTTGTTATAAAGATTCTCAAGCACGATATAGTTGATATCGGTGCCCAGGTGACGAACAGATGCGTCAAGGAGCTGAAGCTTGTTCTGAACACAGAGGGTCTTAAACGCACTGCCTGCGGTAGAATACATCTTAGTTCCCTCGCCGCCAAAATCAAGGTTGATCTGATCAACGTATTTCATAAGGTCGATGGCGTTTTTTCTGCCTATGTACTCATACAGAGAGCCACCGAAATCGTTGGTAATATTATACTTTCCGTCGGAAAATGCACCTGCGCCGCCGAATCCGGACATAATAGCACAGCTCTTGCACTTAATGCAGCTCTTGATCTTGTCACCGTCGATAGGACAGTGGCGCTTCTTAAGTGCGTTACCCGACTCGATAACCGCAACCTTAAGCTCGGGCGCAATCTTTGTGAGCTCGTATGCAGAGAAAATACCTCCTGGGCCTGCGCCCACGATTATAACGTCATATTTCATTTCTGATACCTCCATAAATTTAAAGGTTCGCTTTTCATACGGAGCTATTGTATCATAAAAAAAGGGTAAAATCAAGTGTTTTGTCTATGTTTTTATATAATTTACACAAAATAAAAAATTATTTTTGTGAAGTTTAAAAAAACTATTGACATTTATAACTTGTTGATTTATAATATATTGTACGATTTTGGGACCGTAGCCTAAACTGCGCCCAAATGACGTAAAAAAGGAGGATTTACCAAGTGAAGCTTGACCTTAGACCCTTGCTTGCAGGTGACCGTCTGCTCGAGTTTGACTACGAGCTGCCGCTTGATGTAGACTCCGAGGACACCGGAAGTTATCTTTCGGGCGTCGGTTTTCCTTCTCCCATGAAGGTTAGCGGTGAAATTACCAACACTGCCGGTTACATGAGGATGACCCTTACCATGTCAGTAGACTACGAGGCGCAGTGCGCACGTTGTCTTTCCCCCGTTAACGGCGAGTTTACCCTTGACCTTGAGAAAACCGTTGCACCAAGAAACCTACTCGGTGATCTTGACGAAAGCAAGCTTGACGAGTTCGCAATTATCGAGGACGGATTCCTTGATATGGACGAGCAGCTGCGCGAGCAGCTTGAAATGGAGTTCCCTATGCGCTTTTTATGCAAGGAGGACTGTAAGGGACTGTGTCCCAAATGCGGAAAGAATCTTAACGAGGGCGAGTGTGAGTGTGATCACAAGGAGATCGACCCCAGACTTGAGCCCCTGCGCAAGCTTCTTGAGCAAATGAAAAAAGAAGAAAAATAAAAATAATATACAGAGAATGCGTGGAGCAATACGCTCATAGCATGCTCAACTTAGGAGGTAAACAACAATGGCAGTACCGAAGAGAAAAACATCTCACTCGAGAAAGATGAAGAGACGCTCCAGCGTTTGGAAGCTTGAGACCCCCACCAACATCGTAAATTGCCCTCAGTGCGGCGAGCCCATCCTCGCATACCGTGTATGCAAGGCTTGTGGTTTCTACAAGGGTGAGGAGATCATCTCTAAGAGCGAGCCTGCTGCAAAGTAATTTGCAAGGCGAGAAAAGAACGGTGTCGAAAGATGCCGTTCTTTCCATTTTTCCTTATTTTCCAAGGGAAAACAGCTGTTTTTTGCCATAAAAACGGCAGGAAATAAAAATATTTATTTTTTTCAAAAAAGCACTTGACAAACCAATTTCATTCTGCTATAATATAGACCATGACAGATGCTGGTGTGGCTCAATGGCAGAGCAGCTGATTTGTAATCAGCAGGTTGATGGTTCGACTCCGTTCACCAGCTCCATATTTTATGGGGGAATTCCCGAGCGGCCAAAGGGGGCAGACTGTAAATCTGTTGTCACTGACT
>JAGCLY010000023.1 GCA_017646745.1 Clostridia bacterium | reverse complement strand
CATCTGCTGCTATCCAAGGAGTATAAGTAGGCTCAAGGGTGGAAATAGAAGTTCCATCTGCGGTAGCAACAAGTGCATTCGCAAGAGATTCGTCACCACCGTTAAGTGTCTCTACTGTCCAAGTTACACAGTACTGGATGTTGATGTTAGAGGTGTTGTTAAGCTCGATCTCAAAGATTGCCTTGTCACCGGGAGTGATATTGGTAATGTCAAGAGTCTTTGCGCCAAGCACAGCATAGCCGCTGTTCTGGAAAAGACGATTGCCGTTCTCATCAGTCTTGGTCTGCTCAACGCCCTTAGAGTAAAGCTTAAGGGAATCGGTGTCGATCTCTGCAAGCATCTCAACCTTACCGGATGTGATAGCGATGTTAACGTTAGACTCACTGGTAAACAGCGAGAAGGTAGAACCTGTAACGATAATAAGGCATACCACAAATACAACGATAGTAGTTATGACACTACGCTTGTTCATTTGTCTGTTCATTGGTTTTTCTCCTTAATATAATTTTAATAAAATCTAAGCCAATAGAGTAGAAGTATCCCACTCCAGTTTACTATTATATCATAAATAAATATAAAATTCAATATTTATTTACAACTTTATTAAAATGTTTAATAAAAAACCTGCGAGTCAAAGACTCGCAGGCTTTTTTGAATTTAATTATTAATTAAATGTCAAACTTGCAGTTGGTTACAGTAACACCCTCTGCCTCGTTGAAGCAATCATCAACAGGAGCGTCGGTGTAGTAAAGGAATGCGTGATAGGAATAACCGCCGCTATTGGTGTTATCAATAGTAACGTTGGAAATAGTGGTGTTTTCAAACTTAACGTAATCGTTGTCACCCTCGTAAACGAAAGCAACAAGACCGCAAGTCATGAAGTCATAGGTTACAGAGGTAACAACACAGTTGTCAACGTCACAATCCTTAATGGTTGCGGTGATAGAGGTAGACTTCTCGTTGTAAATAGTACCGATAAGGGTAGCTACCTTATAGCCACCGGTAACGGTAGAGTTCTTTACGTCAACGTTGTCAAGAAGAAGGTTCTGATAGGTCTGACCTACGATAAGTGCGGTGTTAATGCTAGCGGTGCTAACCTTTGCACCGTCAAAGGTAAGGTTGGAAATGCTAACGTCACCAAGACCTGCGAAGCGGGAGAACATTGCCTGACCGCTTACGGTAAGGTTAGAAATGGTGTAACCGTTACCGTTGATTGCAGAAAGAGAGCAACCGAAGTCAACGTGGCTGTCAACGGTAGTCCATGTCTTACCTGCAAAATCTATATCGCTCATAATGTTGATAACAACGTTCTGACCTGCAGACTTGTCTACCATCTTTGCGTTAAGAGCTGCAAGACCTGCTGCACTGTAAACAAAGTAGGTATTTGTGTCTTCAGCCTTGCAAAGACCGTTTGCGATCATCTTGTTGCCGTCGATGGTAATAGATCCTGCAGCAGTAGAACGGCCGTAGATGTCGCCAAGGTTCTTAGCGTTAAGATTACCGTCGATAGTAGCGTTAACTGTGCAGTCGGTAAGAACTGCAGCACCTGCAAGAGTACCGATGTACTTACCTGCATAGTGACCGCCGTTCTCGTAGTCGGTAAGGGTTACAGTACCGTCAAGATCACAATTCTTTGCAGTAAGGCTGCCGGAAAGGTGACCAACAATAAGACCGGAGCTCTTTGCGCCTGTTACAGTTGCATTAATAACATCTACGTTAGTAAGATTAGCAGTACCCTCGCAGTAACCGATTACAACAGCTGCGTAGCCGGAGTCGTTGTTATCTGCGATAACCTCTGCGTTCTCGATTACGAGATCAGAAACGTTAAGGGTAGAGTTGGGGTATGCATAGAACATAGATGCCTGACCGGTGGTGTTGTCGTTTACACCGGAAATAAGCTTGATGTTAGAAATCTTGTGGCCGTTACCGTTAAAGGTAAGAGAATCGCCACGCTGTGTAATGATTGCGCTGAACTCTGCACCCTGCATATCAAGATCAGCCTCGAGTACGATAGAAACGGACTCAGCAACACCGTTGTTACCGGTAAGCTCCTTTGCACTGAAGTACTTGAAGCCCTCTACGCTATATACATAGTAGGTATTGTCCTTCTTGTAAAGGCCGGAAGCTACGCTCTCAAAGCCACTAGGCATAATGGTATATGTACCGTCTACATTAGCAACAGCATCGAGACCCTCAGCAGCATACTTCTTTGCATAGTTAGCAGAGGTAGTGTCGGTGAATACACCGCCGTTGATGGTTACGATACCGCCGGTATATACGTTATAGCCGGAGCCGTATACGTCGTTGAAGCTACCGTTGTTAATGGTAACAGAGGAGCCGCCCTGAGTACGGAAGCCGCCATTGAATGTACCGCCGTTGATAACGATAGCAGAGCCGTTCTGAGAATCAACAAGGCAAGATGTCCAATTCTGTACGGGACGACCGTCCTTAATGCTGAACTCACCGCCGTTGATAGTAACTACGGAAGTACCTGCTGCCATAATAGCAGAATTACCGGAGTTCTCGTTGTGATACTTACCGCTTTCAATGGTAGTTGCACAGTTATAAGAATAGATAGCATGTCTGCCACTGTAGGGCTGAATAATGCTGGAATCGGTAACATTAAGAACAGAGCCGGAGGTGTAAAGACCGCCGATGATCTCAACTTTATTAAGCTCAAGCATGCCTACAGCATTGTTGAATGCATAGCCTGCAACAGTGCCTGTACGCTCGATAGTACCGTTGATTACCTGAAGATATGCGCCGTCGTTACGGATAGCGTTCATGTCAGATACGGAAAGAGTATTGCCGTTAAGGTCAAGAACGATGGGAGTGGATCTGAGAGAATATGTAGTGCTCGAGGGAGCGAATACAAGGGTATTCTCAAGGTCGATATCATCGTTAAGAGTGATCTCGGTTGCGCCGGAGTTAACAGCTGCCTGAAGACCGTCAGCGGTATTAACGTATGCATCCTTCTTCCAATCGCCTGTGCCGTTAGCCTGAACTGCCTCTACGTAGAACTCAATAGAAGCCTTTTCGCCCTGATACTCGTTACCTGTCTCAATAGGAAGGTCGATAGCCATCTCGATGGTCTCGGTACCCTGCTCGGTCCAGGTTATCCACTGGGAAGTGCCGCTGGTAATATCAGCGCCGTTAGCAGTAGCAATAAGAGCCTCGCCAAGCTTGCCCTCATAGGTCCAAACCACACGGTATGCGATATCAACATTAGAGCTGTTTGTAAGGCTAATGTTGAAGGTTACGCCATCACCGGGTGTGATGTTGGTAAGTGTAAGAGATCCGGGTTCAAGTGTAGCAAAACCGCCGTTTGCAAACTTACCTGTTGTGGTCTGGTCTGCGCCCTTAGAGTAAAGCTTAAGGGAGTTCTGAGCAATTGCAGCAGTCATCTTTACTTCGCCGGAGGTAACTGCGATGTTAACGTTAGACTCACTGGTAAACAGCGAGAAGGTAGAACCGGTAACGATAACAAGGCATACGAGGCAAACGATAAGAGTCGCTACAACACTACGTTTGTTCATTTGTTTGTTCATTGGTTTTTCTCCTTTTAAAATATCTTTTATATAAATTTATTTATTGACAAATAATTATATCACGAGAAGCTAATAAATTATAATAATATCTAAATAAATTTACTCGGTAACAAGAGCCTTGGTCGAACGCTGTAAAGCGCTTACGATAGAGCCGACGAAGTAGGACTTCCAAATAACCTTACCGATTACATAGCTACGGCCCTCGGTATCAGAAGTATCTATCACCTGTGTAAGCTGGGTTGCGTCAGAGTCAACGTTATCTCCCTGAAGCTTGATAATAAATCCGCTGTGATCGTCCTTTTCAACTATAGAGGTTACACGGTGAGTAATAGTAACCTGCTTGTTATATGTATATCTCACGGTGAGAACGTCACCCACTTTAATACCGGAATACCAGTCACGGGCCTCATCCTCTCTTTCGGGAACGAGGGTAATGGCAATCATGGTATTTTTCTTAAGGCTTCCTATTTCGAACTCCGAAACATCGGTCGCTTCACATTCCTCCATCGAGTTAGTCTCAATGACTCTAAGCTCGTATCCGAATATCTGTGAAGCTCCGTCAACTCCCTTAGGGGAGATAATTGTAATGATTATCATTGCCGTGCAAATAACGGCAAGAACAGAAACAAATATCGTGCTGACAACTCTGACAATGTCATCGTTACCGCCACCGCCGCCACCGCTACAGTGACAATTCCAATCACGACCGGGGCGCCAATACCACAAATCTAAATCCATATATCTATATCCTTTCTTTTAACTATGTTTAAGTTCGCTATTTCATATTTTTACTTATACATTATAGCACATACTTTTAATTTTTTCAATATATTTTGTAAAAAAATAAAAAACACCTGCAAAAACAGGTGTTTTTTTGTTATCCCTTTACTATTTCGACGATCATATCGACGCATTTTTCCATTGCATCGACAGAAACGTACTCAAATCGGGAATGATAATTTCCTCCACCGGTGGGAAGATTGGGACAAGGCAGACCCATAAAGGAAAGTCTTGCGCCATCTGTACCGCCACGGATCGGAACGGCATGAGCTATCATACCAAGACGCTCCATAGCCGCAGTTGCACGCTCTACAACGTACATCTTGTCCTCAAGAACCTCCTTCATATTGTAATAGGAGTCACGGAGCAAAAGCTCAACAGTTCCCTCGCCGTACTTTGCATTAAGCGTCGCCGCTACGGCCTCAAACTCGGCCTTGATGGCATTGAACTTTTCCTTTGAGTGGTCACGGATAATGTATCTGGATACAGCCTCCTCGGTTTCACCCTGGATATCTATCATATGGTGGAAGCCCTCATAGCCCTCGGTCTTTTCGGGAATCTGATCGGGTGTAAGCATAGAGTCAAACTCACAGCAAATGCGTGCCGCATTGATCATCTTATCCTTCGCACTGCCGGGGTGAATAGCTCTGCCGTGCACCTTAACAACGGCAGATGCGGCATTAAAGTTCTCGTACTCGATCTCACCGAGTCCGCCGCCGTCAAGGGTATATGCATACTCTGCGCCAAAGCCCTCAACGTCAAAGAGGTCAGCGCCTCTGCCAATCTCCTCGTCGGGAGTAAATCTAATACAAATTTTGCCGTGGGGGAAGTCGGCATTTACAAGTCTTTCTGCCGCCGCCATAATCTCGGCAACACCCGCCTTGTCATCTGCGCCGAGCAGGGTGGTTCCATCGGTAACGATAAGGCGCTGTCCTGCAAGATCGGCAACGTAAGGATAGTCGGCAAGGCTAAGCACTATTCCCTGCTCCTCATTAAGCAGGATGTCACCGCCCTGATACTCGATCATTTTAGCCTTAATATTTTCACCGGGCGCATCGGATGCGGTGTCCATGTGGGCGATAAATCCAATGGCAGGCATACCATCGCAATTGGCAGGAATGGAGCCGTAAACATATCCGTGTTCATCAACTCTAGCATCGGTAACACCAATCTCAATCAACTCCTTACAAAGCTCGTTTGCAAGAACTCTCTGTCCCTCTGTAGAGGGGCAATTTTCGTTATTTTCATCAGAAGTAGTGGGATAGGACACATACTTCAAAAATCTTTCATATACAGTCATTTTGTTCCCCTTTGTTTCTACTATCAAATTAGCTGAAACTCGATATTACATCAAAATTTCAGCTAAAATGACAATGTTTATTTACATTTATTAGATATTTGCGAGGATTTCCTCTGCCTTTGCAAGTGCCTCGGGAATCTTATCGATGTCACGACCGCCACCCATTGCGCTGTCGGGACGGCCGCCGCCCTTACCGCCGCAAATGGTAGCTACCTCACGGAGGATATTACCTGCGTGTGCGCCTGCCTTAACTGCATCGGGTCCTGCCGCAACAGCAAAATTAAGCTTACCATCAGCAACAGCTGCGAATACAGCAACAGCATCGGAATACTTATCCTTTACAGTATCGCAAAGACCTCTTGCCTGGTCGGGACGCATCTCAACCTTTGCAGCGAGAAGTCTGAACTTACCAACAGTTTTAATACCGGAGAGAAGCGCCTCTGCCTTAGCATTAGCGATCTGAGAATTTGCGCTGTCAAGCTCACGCTTGAGCTCCTTTATTTCTGCCTGAAGGGACTCAGCCTTCTTTGCAATACCTGCAGGATTGGGAGACTTAAGCTCCTTAGCAGTATCACGGATAAGTGCATCTCTCTCACCAAGAAGTGTAAGCACACCAAGACCGGTTGTACCTTCAATTCTTCTTACACCTGCGGCAACGCTGGACTCGGAAATAACCTTAAAGAGACCGATATTACCGGTGTTGGAAACGTGAGTACCGCCACAAAGCTCGGTAGAGGAAGAACCGATCTTAACAACTCTAACCTCGCTGCCGTACTTTTCGCCGAAGAGCGCCATAGCGCCCATCTTCTTTGCCTCATCGGGAGTGGTAACAACAGTTTCACAGCCCTCAGCAGAGAGAATTGCAGAGTTAACAAGAGCCTCAACCGCCTCAATCTCCTCCTTGGTCATAGCTGCAAGGTGAGTGAAGTCGAAACGAACTCTGTTCTCATCAACATAGGAGCCTGCCTGCTCAACGTGAGTACCGAGAACGGTACGAAGCGCCGCCTGAAGAAGGTGAGCAGAGGAGTGATTTCTCTTTATAGATTCACGGCGAGCTACATCAATAGCGAGAGTAACGGTATCGCCAAGATTTACAGATCCGTTCTCTACCTGGCACTGGTGAAGGTATACGCCGTTAGTTTTCTTTGTATCAAGAACGGTGATCTTAGTATCACCAAGAGTGATAATACCGCTGTCACCAACCTGACCACCGCCCTCGCCGTAGAATACGGTCTTATCGGTAACGATGGTGCACTCGCCCTCAGAAACGCTATCAACAGCCTCATTGTCTACAAAGATAGAGAGGATCTTGCCCTCGCACTCGGTAGCGGTATAGCCGTGGAACTCGGTCTGGGGGAGATTTTCGAGCAGGGACTTGGAGGAATCAGACCAACCGGAGATATTACCTCTTGCCGCTCTCGCTCTCTGCTTCTGCTCGTCCATAAGAGCCTTGAACGCATCCTCATCAATAGAGAGGCCTGCCTCCTCTGCAATCTCACGGGTGAGGTCTACAGGGAAGCCGAAGGTATCGTAAAGCTTGAAGGTATCAGCGCCCGAAAGAGTGCTCTCGCCCTTTTCCTTAGCATCGGCAATAAGGCCGTTAAGGATACCGAGACCTGCGTCGATGGTTGCGTTAAATCTCTCCTCCTCAAGGGTCATAACCTTAAGAATATAATCATACTTAGTCTTAAGCTCGGGATATGCGCCCTCGTTCTGTGCGATAACGATCTCGCAGAGGCCACGAAGGAACATACCGTTGATGCCGAGAAGCTTACCGTGACGGCAAGCACGGCGGATAATTCTACGAAGAACGTAGCCACGGCCCTCGTTAGAAGGAATAACACCGTCGGAAATCATAAAGGTAGAGCTACGAACGTGGTCGGTGATAACACGGATAGAAACGTCGTTTGCCCAATCTGCGCCATAGGTCTTGCCGGAAATTTCACACACTCTGTCAAGGAGAGCGCGAACAGTATCAACCTCAAAGAGGTTGCCAACACCCTGCATTACGCAGGCAAGTCTCTCAAGACCCATACCTGTATCAATATTTTTCTGAGCAAGCTCGGTGTAATTACCCTTGCCGTCGTTATTGAACTGAGAGAATACATTGTTCCAGATCTCCATGAATCTGTCACAATCACAGCCGGGCTTACAATCGGGGCTGCCGCATCCGAACTTAAGTCCACGGTCAAAGTAGATCTCGGAGCAGGGGCCACAGGGACCGCTGCCGTGCTCCCAGAAGTTATCAGCCTTGCCAAGCTTTACAATATGAGCCTCGGGCACACCGATCTTATCACGCCAGATTGCGTAGGCCTCATCATCCTGCTCGTAAACAGAGGGCCAGAGGAGATCTGCGGGAATCTCGAGAGTTTCAGTAAGGAACTCCCATGCCCACGGAATAGCCTCGTCCTTGAAGTAATCTCCAAAGGAGAAGTTACCCAGCATCTCAAAGTATGTGCCGTGACGTGCGGTGTGTCCAACTCTCTCAAGGTCGGGAGTACGGATGCACTTCTGGCAGGTACAAACTCTGTTTCTGGGGGGCTGCTCCTCACCGGTGAAGAACTTCTTCATAGGCGCCATACCCGAGTTGATAAGGAGCAGAGATTTGTCGTTATTAGGTACAAGAGAGAAGGAAGGGAGTCTGATATGTCCCTTACTCTCAAAGAATGCGAGATATTTTTCTCTTAAATCGTTAAGTGATGTCCATTTCATTGGAATTTTCTCCTAAAAATTATTAAACACTTAATTATATCACATGAAAAAGTATAAAGTCAATATGAAATATCGATTTTATTTAACATCAAGATCAACTTTAACCTCTCCGAGGTCTGGACTGCTGAGTATAACTGTAGCCTTTCCGCGATCTCCCATAGTCTTGACGTAGGTTCCACTCATTCCGCCCTTAAGCGAAGTGATATGCGGACCGATGATCTCCACAGGGCCCTCAACTCTTATGCTCACAGGCTCGGAGGAGAAATAAAGAGCGTTACCGTTTTCATCAACAGCTCTAATACGGATAGCCGTAACGTCATAGCTTTCACTCTCAATCAAGGTTGTCTTGTAGGCATCAGCCTTAAGGCTGCCCTTTGTCATAGGTGCTTTTGTCACCGATTTTACAACCTTGCCGTCCTTTACCGCATCAAAGCGGTAGACGGTAGATGCTCCGCCCCAGTCACCTGCATACCTTGTATAAAGGTCAACTATATCGTTATATTTCATACCGTAGAACAGCATGCACTGTGCCGCCTTCCAAAGAATATTCAGCGGCAGCTTTCCATAGCCATGTCTTGCAATGTAATTAAGCACCTGTTTCAGCAGCTTAACCTGCCTCGGCTTAAGCCTTTCACCCTTTTCAAGCGTATCACCGATAAAATCGTCAATCAGTATAGGGCTGTGAGGCATATATCTGAATTTGTTGTTATAGGTCGAGGAATACTCCTTGATAAGTCGGTCATTTTTATACACACGAAGGCTATCGGCATTTGTAAATGCCCAGATATCACCCTTAATGCAGGCAGGATGCTCGCCAATATCCATGCTGGAGCTAATCTCAAGCACAGGGGCATCACCCTGAGAAGCATATACCGCCGCAGCAAGCTTATGGTTACGGAACATATCGGTAACACCGTGGTAGCATATACGGTCACCCGAGCCAAAATCCTTATGGGTGTTATAATCTGCCATACACCAGCCGCAGCTGCCCGATATATCGCTGTGAGAGGCAACCGCATTTAAAACGGTAGCATGGCGAATGGCGTGCTCTACCCTGTGATCCTCGCAATCAAAGGACTTGGTGGGAAACATATGTCCGTTGTACTCGGTGATCATATAAGGCTTGTTTACATCGGAGGTTATATTCGCCTTTGGCTCGCATCCGGGACGGTTGCCGTCATGAATAAACTCGTTATAAGTATACACATCCTCAAGCAGACTGCTCTTTCTGAAATTACGCACACCGCAGGTGGGTCTGGTTGGGTCAAGCTGATGAGCCAGGGCATTTGTTCTGGTATAAAGCGCATCGTTATCCTGCGACTCGTTAATTCTGACACCCCAAAGGATGATAGAGGGGTGATTTCGATACTGAAGGATCATTTCCTCTACGTTTTTAACCGCCTGATCCTGCCATACCTCGTCACCTATATACTGCCAACCGGGAATCTCGGTTATAACCAGCAGGCCGATCTCGTCACATCTGTCCAAGAAATAGTGCGACTGAGGATAATGAGAGGTGCGCACGGTGTTAAGGCCGAGCTCGAATTTCAGCACGTCGGCATCCATCTCCTGCATAGATTTCGGCATAGCGTAGCCAACGTAAGGATATGACTGATGACGATTAAGGCCACGGATCTTCAGCTTTTTGCCGTTAAGGTAGAAGCCGTCCTTACGAAACTCAGCATCACGGAAGCCAAACTGAACCGTGTGTACGTCGAATATTCCGTTTCCCTGCCAAAGCTCGGTTCTGAGAGTATAGAGATTAGGCTCATCAACAGACCAAGGCTTAATTCCCTCCACAGAGGAGGAGAGCGAAAGCTCTGCCCTTGCGACAGCCTCGGCAGCAAAGAGGTTATCATCGTCGGCCAAAATGCACTGTCTGACAGTCATACCTTCGGATATTTCACCCTCTATTTTAACATCGCAACACAGGTTACCGTTCATACTCGCCTTGACAAATACATCGGAAATATAGGTGGTATTCTTCACCTCAATATAAACGTCACGGTAGATACCGCCGTATGTCATATAGTCAATTACATTGCCAAAGGGCGGAATATTAAGGCTTTCACGTGAATCCACCCTGACAACAAGCTCGTTATCCTCGGCATAGTTGAGATAATCGGAAATATCAATGGTAAAGGCGGTGTAGCCGCTGTAATGCTCGCCAACCTTCTCGCCGTTGAGAAACACCTCGGCATAATGCGCCACTCCGTCAAATGTGAGGAGAACGGTGTTATATGACCATTCGAGCGGAGCAAAAATACTTTTTTTATACTCCGAAACAGTCTGGTACTCCTCCTCGGAGAAATAATTAAAGGGAGTTTCCTTAACAGCGTGAGGTATTCTTACAGAGCTATATTCTGAGGTATTTAAATCATAGCGAAACTGCCAGTCATCATTTAAATAAATTCTACTCATATCTCTTTCCTTCCATGGGAAATTTGTTCAATTACTTTATATCATAAAGCAAACAAAATTGCAATATAAAAAGAAAAAACCGCAGGAAAAATCCTGCGGTTTGGAATAACAAATTATCCAATCATCATTCTGATGCTGTTGAACACCTGAACGCCGTCGTCAATGGAAAAATTAAAATCACCGAGATTAACAAAACCGATCACAAGGAGTGCTACGACAAGAACCACAGACAGCACCGCAAGTAAGAGAATTGCACGGGCAAAATTCCTAGCTGCGCCGTTGCCAAAGAGAGCGAAAAGGATAATGGCGGGAGTTCCTATGTAGGGCATGCAGAAAAGAATTAAAAGTCCCACGTATCCCCATGCAGACAAATTGTTTGTTCCGATAGGCTTCATATTTTTGCCTCCAATCTTAAATTATTTATTACTATGACAATTTTACCATAATTATTGCTTCTTGTCAATATTTTTCTGCTTGACTGTCACATGTTTTGATGATATAATTGTTTAAACAAACATTTTAACGGAGAAAAAATATGAAGCTTGAGCTTGTTGCAACCTGTCTTTTCGGCCTTGAGCATCTGCTCGGCGAGGAGATTGAGGCGCTCGGATACGAGCGTATATCTACCATTGACGGCCGTGTTACCTTCGCCGGTGACGAAGAGGCGGTTGCCCTGTCTAACATTTTCCTGCGCTATGCAGAAAGGGTCTTTATTAAGGTCGGAGCCTTTCGTGCAGAGAGCTTTGAAGAGCTGTTTGAGGGCACAAGGGCGCTTAATTGGCCGGATTTCATAGGCAAGAATGACGCTTTTCCCGTAAAGGGACATTCGATAAAATCAAAGCTATTCTCTATCCCCGACTGCCAGGCCATAGTTAAAAAAGCGGTGGTGCGCTCTATGACCGAGCGCTACGGCATAACTCAGTTTGAAGAGAGTGAAAGTAAATATCAGATAGAATTCTTTATCCTCAACGATCTGGCTACGCTGATGATAGACACCTCGGGCATTGCCCTTCACAAGCGTGGATACCGAAAAGACTCGCTGGGTGCACCTATAAGAGAAACCCTGGCGGCGGCAATAGTCGCCACCTCCCGTCCGAGAGAAAACGTGCTGCTGTGGGATCCTATGTGCGGTAGCGGAACTATTGCTATCGAGGCGGCAATGATGATGAAAAATATTGCACCGGGCAGAAGCAGAAAATTTGCCGCAGAGGAATTTTCCTTCATCGATAGTAAAATTTGGATAAGCGCCCGTGAGGAGGCCTTTGATGTAGAGCAAAAGACCGATTTTGAAGCATTTGCTTCAGATATTGACCCCTCGGCAGTAGCATTGGCAGAGAAAAACGTGCGTCTTGCAGGTGTAAGCGATACAGTAAAGGTATTCCGTCATGATGCAAGAAAAATATCCGCCGACGGCCGCCGTGGCACCATTGTGTGCAATCCCCCCTACGGCGAAAGACTCGGCACAATCAAGGAGGCAGAGCAGCTGTACAAGGAGATCGGCGTGCACTTCAGATCTCTATCCCCATGGCAGGTATACGTAATCACATCCCACCCTGCATTTGAGCGTTTTTACGGCAGAAAAGCGGATAAGGTAAGGAAGCTCTACAACGGCATGCTCCCCTGTTATCTGTATCAATTCTTCAAAAATAAATAATTGTTTTTTCATCAAAAAAGGTTGCAAAACACGTATTTTGCAACCTTTTATTTACATTTTTGTTATTTATTCGGTCCTGCTGAGATTTTCAAAGAGGGGCTTAGTAATTATTTTCGTAGCTGTTCTTGCGATATTCGGAACACTCTCCGCAAAGCCCGATCTATACCAATTTATCATCATGGTCATAAGTCCGCAGATAAGGAACTGATATACCATTATTTTCTCGTTAAGATCAGAATTGCCCATATATTTTTTGATATCGTCAAACCCGTTCATCGCATAGGTTGTAGTGCTCTCCACTATAAGACCAAGCAATCCGCTTTTGTCAAATGCCTCAAGGAGGTCGGTTTTACTCTTCCAGAAAGAGAACAGAGTTTCAAATTCCTCATACAGCTTATAGTTTAAACCATGCTTTTCGAGATGAAAGCTGTTAAAATCCACAAGAGTATGATAGAGCAACGCCTGCTTTACCCCCTCCTTACCGTCAAAATAACGGTAAAAGGACTTTCTCGGCATATTTGCCTTTTCACAAATCTCGCTGACGCTAATATCGTCATAATGCTTTTCAAGCATCAGATTAAGCAGAACATCCTCGATTTCTCTCTGTCTTTTACAAGACTCCTCTATTTTACAAATTTTATACATACATTTCTCCGTAGCATATATACTTCGTCTAATATTATACTCTATTTATAACAGAGAGTCAATAATAAATTGGTTTTTGGACGGTCTCCTTTTTCTCTATATTTGTTAATATTATACAAATTTACTAAAAAATTTTGTATCACCAGTGTCACAAAAGTGGCACTTTTGGGTCTTTTAAATAAAATAAATATTTGTTATAATTGTCTTGCGCAAAATAAAAAAATAAATATTTTGGAGGAAATTTCAAAAATGGCAAAAAAACCCGTTCAGCTTGATGAGAACGGCCATCGCAAGTTTGGCATGCGCGACAGCGTAGCGTATGCGGCAGGCGACCTCGGCTGTAACATGAGCTTCGCCCTCAAGGGCACAATGGCAATCTTCTGGACCCAGATCATGGGTATGTCCGCTTGGTATTCCATCCTTCTCGTTATCGTTCAGGTATGGGATGCTATCAATGACCCGATCATCGGTTCTATGATCGATGCAGACAAGCGTAACTACAAGAGAAACAAGTTCCTTCAGTACATCTTTGTTGGTTCTATCGGACTTATTGTTGGCGGCGCTTGCGTATTTATTCCCGTTCCCAGCCTGCACCCCATCGCAAAGGCTATCATATTTGTAGCCGGCTACGTAGTATGGGATGCCTTCTACACGATCGCAAACGTACCTTACGGTTCTCTGCTTTCCCTCATCTCTTCCGATCCCTCTGACCGTGCATCTCTTTCCGCATGGCGTTCTATCGGTGGTCTTCTGGGTAACATGGTTCCCATGGTTCTTCTTCCCATCCTTATCTACGATAACAACGTGCTTAACCCCTACAAGACATTCGCAACAGCGTTTATCATGGGTATCTTCGGATTCGTTTGCTTCATGTTCATGATCAAGAACACCGAGATCCGTGTTGAGCAGGATATTACTCTCAATGAGGAGCAGCCCAAGTTCAATGTTTTCAAGGCTATGGGTAACTTCCTTAAGAACCGTCCCGCTATCGGTGCAACTCTTGCTGCAATGGGTATGTTTATCGGTATGCAGGGTGCTACCACAGCAGTAACCGTAACATTCCAGTCCTACTTCAAGAATACAAGCATTTCCGGTCTTGTATCCGCGTTTGCAATGATTCCTATCGTACTCTTCACTCCTCTTGCTCGTAAGATGGTTAAGAAGTACGGTAAGAAGGAGCTTTCCGTTATCGGTTCTATTGCTTACATAGTAGGTGCACTGATCCTCTTCGCAGGCCCTCTCGGCATCATTCCTGTAAGCGAAGGCAATACAGGTGTTGACCTTATCATCTACGTTGTTGGTCAGCTCGTTTGTGCTCTTGGTCTTGGTATCTACTCCACTGTATCCTGGGCAATGATGGGTGACGCTATTGACTACAACGAGTGGAAGACAGGTAGCAGAGACGAGGGTGTTGTATATTCTCTTCACTCCTTCTTCAGAAAGCTGGCTCAGGGTGTTGGTCCCGCAGTAGCTATTGCTATCATGGGTACTCTCGGCTATCAAAATAACGCATACCTTGATTCTGTAACAGGCGAATATAGCCACACATTGATCAATGGTATTCCCTTCGATGCTATCGACCCCTCTGCGTTCTCCTGGGATGTTTCTTCCAAGATCCGTATGCTCGTTGCAGTTCTTTACCTCGTAGCAGGTATTATGCAGTTTGTTGGTCTCGGTCTTATCTACAACCTTGACAAGAAGACCCTTGAACAGATGAACACAGAGCTTGATGCTCGTCACGCAAGCCAGAATATCGAGGCTGCTGAGGAGATCAACGAGATCGTTTAATTAAAGCGAAAACAAGCTCAAAAAAGAGCAATTTTAGCGGCGTCCGACAAAAATATAAGTTGGACGCCGTGTGTTTTAAAAAAGATTTAAATATTATTTATAATTAATTATTGATTTTACACATCTTATTTTGCTATAATAAAAGAAGCGATATAAGAAATTTCTAAGTAGGAGCATATTATGAGAAGAATTCTTAAGATTAACGACGGTTGGCAGTTTATTAAGGACTGTCAGGATCCCTCTGCTACCGAGGGTGCCGTTTCAGTTACACTCCCCCATACCTGGAACAACGAGGACGGCTATGACGGCGGCACATATTTCCGCGGTAGCTGTGTTTATTCTAAGACAATTAACAAGGTCGAGCTCGGTGAGGGACTTCACTACCTCGAGATTCGTGGCGCAAACTCCTCTGCAGACGTATATCTTAACGGCGAGAAGCTTGCTCACCACGACGGCGGTTACTCCACCTGGAGAGTAAACCTTACATCCGCACTTAAGGACGGTGACAACGCTCTCGCAATCGTTGTGGACAACGCTCCCAACGACACCGTATATCCCCAGATGGCAGACTTTACCTTCTACGGCGGTCTGTACCGTGACGTTTATATCGTAAGTGTAAACGAGAGCCACTTTGATCTCGATTACTTCGGCGCACCCGGCATCAAGATCACCCCTGCTATCGAGGGCAAGGATGCAAAGGTAGAGGTTGAGGTTTACACTACCAACCTTAAGGACGGTCAGCAGATTGCATACACCCTTTACGATAAGGAAGAGAACGAGCTTCAGAAGATCGTTACCTCTGACAAGGTAGTAACCTTTGAGATCAAGGACGTTCACCTTTGGCACGGTCGCATCGACCCCTATCTCTACTGCTGTGAGGCTGAGATAGTTGAGGGCGATGAGGTTATCGACAACGTTTGCTCCAGATTCGGTTGCCGTACCTTCAAGATCGACCCCGAGAAGGGCTTCTTCCTTAACGGCAAGGAATATCCCCTCCGCGGTGTATCCCGTCACCAGGACAGACTTGGCTTCGGTAATGCACTTCTCCCCGAGCATCACAAGGAGGATATTGAGCTTATCCATGAGGTAGGCTGCACCACTATCCGTCTTGCTCACTATCAGCACGACCAGTACTTCTACGATCTCTGTGATGAGTACGGTATGGTAATCTGGGCCGAGATTCCCTACATCTCCAAGCACATGCCCACCGGCCGCGCTAACACCATCAGCCAGATGACCGAGCTTGTAGCTCAGAACTATAACCACCCCTCTATCGTAGTATGGGGACTTTCTAACGAGATTTCTATCGGCGGCTCTAACGCAGATCTTCTTGAGAACCACAATATTCTTAACGATCTCTGTCACAGTATGGACAAGACACGTCTTACCACTATCGCAGCCGTTTCTATGACCAAAATGGATGACCCTTACCTCCAGATTCCCGACGTTGTTTCTTACAACCACTACTTCGGCTGGTACGGCGGCGACACCACTATGAACGGCCCCTGGTTCGATAAGTTCCATGCTACGCACCCCTCTATTCCGATCGGCTGCTCCGAGTACGGCTGTGAGGCGCTTAACTGGCACACCTCCGATCCCCGTCAGGGCGACTACACCGAGGAATACCAGGCATACTATCACGAGGAGCTCATCAAGCAGCTCTATTCCAGACAGTATATGTGGGCAACCCACGTATG